>JBAVUB010000064.1:0-8816 GCA_049696575.1 Acidobacteriaceae bacterium
TCGTTGTCGTCGGGGTTGGGACCATCCCACGGATTGGCGAGCCAGAAATCCTGCCAGATGACGACGCCGTTGCGGTCGGCCGCATCATAGAAGGATTCGTCGTCAGTCATCCCGACCCAGTTGCGGATCATGTCGAAGTGGAGATCGCGGTGATAGCGCATCGTGGTCTCGTACTCGCGCGCGCGATAACGGAGCATCGATTCGGAGAATCCCCAGTTGCCGCCGCGGGCGATGAAGCGGCGGCCGTTGATCCACATTTTAAGAATGCCGCCGTCTTCGGACCAGGTGAACTGGCGGACGCCAGCCTGGAAGGATTTGGAGTCGGAGACTGCGCCGTTCGAGGCGAAGGCGATCGTGACGGGATAGAGGTTTGGGTCGCCGTAGCCGACGGGCCACCAGAGTTTTGGATTGGTGAGGCGCAGCGCGGGCTGCGTGGCGGGCGTGAGCTGGACGGTTTTTGTCTCCGATCCAGCGAGCGAAACGGGGACTTCAACCTCGACGTCGCCAAAGGTGACGCGCAGCATGCCGGAGATGGGCTGCGTGTCCTGATTGTGAAGCGTTCCCTCGACGATGACCTCGGCGTGCGTGGTGTCGGGCAGCGGCAGCGTGGTGGAGACGAGCGGCGATTCCACGGTGACGGGGCCGGTGGTGGTGAGGGAGACGTTGTTCCAGATGCCGTCGTCGCGGCCACGGATGGTGGAGATCCAGTCCCATCCGGCGGCGGCGTGGAAGGTGGGATTGTCGCGGCCGAGCGCGCCGCCGTTGACGGTGCGTCCGGCTTTATCCTTCGTGCTGCCAGGATTGGCGTTCGCGATAATGCGGACGGCGAGGGCGTTCTGTGCGCCGGCGTGGACGAGGCTGGTGATGTCAAAGCGTCCGCGCATCATGCCGCCATCGATGCGACCCAGGTGCTGACCGTTGAGATAGATTTCGGCCTTCCAGTTGATGCCGTCGAAGTTGAGCCAGAGGCGATGACCGGGAACGAGGGTGGGCGCGACGAATTCGTCGCGATACCAGAAATCTGCGCAGAAAAACGAATCGGAGACGGCATACTGGTTATCGCCGAAGTCAGGATCGGTAATCGCACCGTCGTTGAGATAACTGGTGAGGACGGTGCCAGGGACGGTGGCGATCATCCAGTCATTCGCGGAAAAGTTGGGGGCGGAGATTTGCTCGCCGTTGACGGAGACCACGGAGGCGCGCTGGAGTTTCCAGGCGCCGCCGCTGAGTTGCAAGGAGCCGTCAGCGGTTGGCTGCGCTGCGGGATGGGCCGCTGGCATGGGCCCACCGCGTCCGTAGACTTCGAGCTCGCTGAGGATGTACGGGTTGCCGGCCTGCACGGGCTTCGTCATGAGCACGCGGATGTAACGACCATTTGCGGGGCTAGCGAGGTGGATGTCATCGGTGGGACCCGAGGGATCAGCGGGCAACGGCTGAAGGGTTTGCCAATTCGTGGCGTCATTGGAAACCTGAATCGAACCCTCGGCGGCGCGAAGAATCCACGCAAGGACGACGCGATCGAAAGTGCAGGGTGCACCGAGGTCAACGTAGACCCACTCCGGACCGCCTGTTGCTGTGGGCAACGCCGACGGCAGAGCGCTCATCCAGGCACTCGCGAAATGCTCGGGGCCGGCAACGTGGACTTCCCTGCCTTTGTCGAACGTCGCAAGCTCGGCGACGCCCCAGGTTTTGATGCCGTCGGCAGAAAGCTCCACGCGGTAGGAGCGATTGCGCGCGGGCGCGGTGAAGGGGATGGACTGCATGAAGCTGGGGCCGGAGAAATGCATGCTGGGCCATTCGGTGCCGGTGGAGCGGCCGACTTCGGTCCAGTGCGCACGATCGTCGGAGCCGGAGACGATGTAAGTCCAGCCAGTGGCAGGGAGCTTGCCGTTCATACGGCGCAGCCAGAGGTCGATGCGATCGAGCTCCGGAGGATCGGCGCCGCCTACAAGATCGAACTCGACCCAGGGATGGTCGCCGGTGACGTCAATGGACGACGTGACGTTGCCGTCAAGGAAGGCTTCGCGCTGCGGCTTCAGGAGAATGCCACCGCTACTCGTGGAAGTGACGACGTACTGCGGCGGAGTTTGCTCCTTGATGCCGTCGGTGATGAGTTGCGCGGTAAGGTTGTAGTCGTACGCGCTGGATTGATACGCGGCGCGATGGAGCGCGAGGTTGCGATAGCTGCCGTCGATGACGAAGGTGGGGCCGGCGTATTCACTGGGGTCGCCGGGATATACTCCGATGCCGCGCGTGTATTGTTGCTGCGCCCAGGAGCAGGAAGCCAAAGCGGAGGCAAGGATCAGGAGAGCGAAGCGCTTCAAAGTAGCTCCTTTTTGCGGCACGGATTCCGCCCGAATTGTACCCCGTCCGGAACCGGGAGAGCCCAACGTTGCCCACTGCAAAGTGTTAACCTTAACGGCTGGGCGGGTTGTGCCTCGAGAACACAGAATGGCAGCCAGAGGGTCGAACGTGTTAAGGGATTGGGTACGAATAACGGCGAGCATTTTTCTTTTTTGTGGCTGCGCGCAGGGGCAGTTTCTTCAGCAGAGCCTGAGTATCGAAAAGCAGCTGCCCGATTCCGAGCGCGCCGTAATTGCGCGCCTCGAGAACCTGAGCCATCTGCCTTCGGGCGTTTGGCACTATCACGTGGGTGATCTGGCGCACGCCGAAGATCCCTCGGTCGATGACTCTTCGTGGCCAGTGGCCAAGCCCGACTCGACCTATCCCGAACAGGCGCTCTGGTTCCGCGAATGGGTCGAAGTGCCGAAGAACCTGGACGGCTACGACCTGACCGGCACGCGCATCTGGTTCCGCTTTGAGGCGTGGGTGAACGGACCGCTGCCGCAGATCATCTACTTCAACGGGCGCCGCGTCGCGATGGGCGACGATCTGGAACCCATCGTTCTCTTCGACCGTGCCCGGGCCGGGGATCGCGTGCTGATCGCCGTAAAGCTGATGGCGACCGTGGACCGAAAGCACTTCAGCGGAAGCCCGATGAGCATTTCGTTTTCAGCGGAGCGGCCGAGCCCGCAGGACATCGGTGAGGAGTTTCTCTCGGCGGCGGTGCTGATTCCGAGCTTGTCGAAGGACCCAGCGACCGATCACGCAACGCTGGACAAGGCGATCGGACAGGTGGATCTGAAGGCACTGGACAGCGCGGATCAGCTGCAGTTCGATTCGTCGCTGCGCGATGCCGAGTCCACGATGGAAGCGCTGAACCCGATGATGAAGCAGGCGACGCTGCATCTGACGGGTAATTCGCACATCGACGCGGCGTGGCTGTGGCCGTGGACTGAAACTGTCGACACCGTGAAGAACACGTTTTCGACGGCGCTGCAGCTGATGAACGAGTATCCGAGTTACACCTACACGCAATCCGCCGCGGCTTACAACGACTGGATGGCCCGCGATTATCCGGAGATCGACGCACAGATTAAAAAGCGCGTGAAGGAAGGACGCTGGGAGGTGGTCGGCGGCATGTGGATCGAGCCGGACCTGAACATGCCCGACGGCGAATCGACGGCGCGCTCGTTGCTGATTGGGAAACGCTGGTACCAGCAGCACTACGGCGTCGACGTGCGGATCGGCTGGAATCCGGATTCGTTCGGCTACAACTGGCAGCTGCCGCAGATCTACAAAAAGTCGGGCGTGGATTATTTCGTCACGCAAAAGATGGAGTGGAACGACACCAACAAGCTGCCGTTCAAGCTGTTCTGGTGGGAATCGCCGGACGGCAGCAAGGTGCTGACATATTTCCCGCACGATTACGCGAATACGAATCTGAATCCGGTGCGCTTGTCGGTCGACCTGGCAAAGGCTCGGGAGTTTGCGCCGGGCATGACGGACATGATGGACCTGTTCGGCGTGGGCGACCACGGCGGCGGACCGACGCGCGCCATGCTGGATGAGGGCCTGCACTGGATGCCGAACAGCAAGATTGTGCCGAAGATGGAATTCGGCACCGCGCAGCCATGGTTTTCAGCGGTCGAGAAGCAGCTGGCGCCGCAGTCGCCGGAGTGGGATTACCGCAGCATCGCGCAGGGCTACCACGAGCCGCCGCCGGTGGATGGAGCGATCGACATTCCGACCTGGAAGAGCGAGTTGTATTTTGAATACCACCGCGGCGTGTTTACGACCCAGGCACAGCACAAACGCAACATGCGGGAGAGCTCGGAGTGGGCGCTGAATGCGGAGAAATACGCGTCGCTGGCGTGGCTGGATGGGAGGGACTATCCGGGCGATGCGCTCACCGAGGACTGGAAGAAGATCACCTTTAACCAGTTCCACGATCTCGCTGCGGGATCGGGCATCGGTGTGATTTACCAGGACGCGCAGAAGGATTACGACGCGGTGCGCTGGTCGACGAATGAAATTTCAGCGAAGGCGCTGAAGACCATCGCTGCGCATATCGATACGCGCGTTTCTCTGGGCGTGCCGGTGCTGGTGTTCAATCCGCTGGCGTGGGCGCGGTCGGGAAACGTAACGGTCGATGTACAAATGCCGTCGACGACGGCGGATGTCTCGGTGGTGGATTCACGGGGGGTGGTGCTGCCGTCAATGGTGCTCTCGAAGGATGCCGCGACGAGCACGTTTCATCTGCTGTTGGAGGCCCGCGATGTGCCTTCGCTGGGCTATGAGGTGCTGCACGTCGTGCCCGGAAAGAAACCCTTCGCCAGCGATCTGAAGGTGAGCGGGACGACGCTCGAAAACGCGGCGCTGCGCGTGGTGGTCGATCCGCAGACGGGTTGCATCACCAGCTTGTACGACAAGAAGGCTGGGTTCGAGACGCTCGCGAAGGGCGCGTGCGGCAATGAGCTCGAGGCCTTCAAGGACACGCCGAAAGATTACGACGCGTGGAACATCGATCCGGGGACGCTGGATCAGCCGCCGATGCGCATCACCGAAGCGGATTCAGTGCAGGTGATGGAGCACGGGCCGATGCGCGCGTCGATTCGCGTTGCACGGCACTGGCAGAATTCAAAGTTCGTGCAGGATCTCGTGCTCGATGCCGGATCGGATCAGGTGGTCGTGATGAACGACATCGATTGGCATGAAACCCACGTGCTGCTCAAGGCGGCCTTCGCGCTGTCAGCGACCAGTCCGTTTGCAACCTACGAAATTCCCTACGGAACGATTCAGCGCCCGGCCACGCGCAACAACAGCTGGGAGAAGGCGCAGTTTGAGGTGGGCGCGCAGCGATGGGCCGATCTGGGCAATGCGCACCACGGGTTCAGCCTGATCAACGAATCCAAGTATGGCTACGACGGTGTGGGCAATCTGCTGCGCCTCACACTGCTGCGCTCGCCGGTGTGGCCCGATCCTAACGCCGACCGCGGGGAACATCATTTCAGCTTCGCGCTGTATCCACACGCGGGTGACTGGAAGCAGGCGATGACCGTGCGGCACGGATTCAACTTCAATTACCACCTCCACGCGATGCAGGTGGAAGCGCACACCGGATCGCTGCCCACGGAGCATTCTTTCGTCGGTATCACGCCGGAAGATGTGGTGCTGACCGCGATGAAGAAGGCCGAGGACAGCAACGCGCTTGTCTTCCATTTTTATGAGTGGGCGGGCAAAGGCGGCAGCGTCTCGCTGCGCGTTCCTCCGGGCGCGACCGGTGCGGTGGAGACGAATCTGATGGAGAAGCCGGAGGGCGCGGCGCTCCCGGTGCAGGGCGATCACGTGACCGTGCATTTCCGGCCCTACGAAATTGTCGCAGTGCGGGTGGATTATCCGGAAGCCGCGCGTTGACCGCGGTTCCGGGCGGCTTGATATACTCAGGAGGAACCAAGCGGGAGTAGCTCAGTGGTAGAGCATCGCCTTGCCAAGGCGAGGGTCGCGGGTTCAAGTCCCGTCTCCCGCTCCAGTCTGTGCCGGGCGCGTTCTGCGCTGGTCGGTGGTTCCCCTTCGGGTTTAAGATTTCCTGTTCAAGGGGCGCGGTACCCAAGTGGTAAGGGAGAGGTCTGCAAAACCTTTACGCGTCGGTTCGATTCCGACCCGCGCCTCCACATCTTTTCTGCTCCCCTTGCGATTGATCTGAGTTCCCTTCCTCGGCCCCTGAGGAACTGGCGGGCTGGTTTTCGCGTACGCTTTTGCAGGATGAGTGGACTCTACAGCTGGGCGTGGGTGGAGGCGCAGGCCGACGAGACGTCCGCGGCGTGGAATAGCTGCGCGGGCGGGCAGACTCCTGACGCACCGCGCTACATCCCGCGCGAGCAGCGGAGACGAGAGAAAGCCTACGACGAGGGCCTGGAGGCGGTAGAACGCGAGTTGAAGAAGGCTCGCCGGAGCCCGGTTCCGCGGCGCGAAATCCAGGATCGAGTCACGGCGGCGTTCGCGCGATTTTCAGCGGCGGCGCTGGATCTGGACGACGCCGCGATCGAGCTGCTGACCGGCGATTTCCTCCCCGCGGGCACGCAGCTGGCGCGATGGGCGCGGCAGTTCGACCCCAGCCTGAGCATGCCCGACATTATTCAGGCGGCGCGTAATGCGTGGACCGCCTGCGGGCTGCAACCGCTGCTGGGCGAGCACGTGGCGCTCACGCCGTCGATTCTCGGATACAGCATGCTGTATCCCTACAGCGACAATTACCTGGACGGTGAGGATGCAACCGCGGAGTCGAAGCTGCTCTTCAGCCGGCGTTTTCGGGAGCGCCTGCGCGGCGAGATGGTAGCCGCCGCGAGCCAGCGGGAAGCCGCGCTGTGGGCTCTGGTGGAGCTGATCGAGGGTCAGTACCCGCGCTCGCTTTATCCCGAGGTCTTCGATTGCCTGCTGGCCATCCATCAGGCCCAGGAAAACAGCATCGCGCAGGTCAGAAGCGTGAGTTCCGAGGCGGAACTGCTCCGGGTGAGCTGCGCAAAAGGCGGCTCGTCGGTGCTCGCCGATGGAATCCTCGCGCGTGGCTGGCTGACCGAAGAGGAGAGTCGCGTCTCCTTTGAGTGGGGTGTGCTGCTGCAGTTGGGCGACGATCTGCAGGACGTCTGCGAGGACATGAAGCGCGGGTCGGTGACGCTCTTCTCCGGACCCGCTGCGCGCGGCCAGCTCCTCGACGAGCGCGTGATTCAGTTGCTGCGCTTCAGCGAGCGCGTCAGCGACCGCATGGCGCGGCTGCCCAACGGCACCGCGATGCTGAAAGGACTATTAAGGATGAGCTGGCGATCGCTGATCCTGATGGCGGTCGCCGCGTCGCACGAACATTTCTCCCGAAGGTTTCTGCGGGAGGTTGAGCAGTTCTCTCCGTTTCGCTTCGGATTTCTGCGCGAGCGACGCAGGAAACTCACTGGGCGACGGGGCTTGTACGCGACGCTCTTCAATGCGTTTGTCGAACCGGACGGGGACGAGCATCCGGCGCTCCCGGCTGCGGCGGCCGGCAAGGTGCCAGATTACGCGCTCCTGCCTGAAATACCGCATGCCTAAGCTGCACGGGGCCAGCAACGCCAGGCGCGATGCGCATCACGGCCTCGTCGCTACAGCTGCAACTCCCAATACTGCCCCGTGAGCTTCTTCCCGAAGCTCTCGTGGCCTTCTTCTCGCGCCAGTTTGTAGCCCTCGCGCTCGTAAATATGCCGCGCCGCGGTGAGTACGCTGTTGGTCCATAGCACGATGCGTTCGTACCCAGCCTGGCGCGCGAACTGCGTGCATTGCCGAACCAGGGCGCGTCCCAGCCCCAGGCCGCGCGCCGTCGGCTCAACAAGAAGCAGCCGCAGCTTCGCAGTCCTCTCCGCGCTGCGGTCCTTGACGAGAAAAACACATCCCAGAAATTCTCCATCGTGTTCGGCAATCCAGCAGCGCTCGCACTGCGGGTCGTATTCGTCGATGAAGTCCGCCGTGATGCGCGCGACCAACGCTTCGAAGCGCTCGTCCCATCCATATTCCTGCGCGTAGTGCGTGCCGTGCCGATGCACCACCATTCCCATATCGCCGGCCCGGTGCGTGCGCAGCACAAATGCCGACATCCCCCGGTTCGCTTCCGGATCGAGAATCGACTCGATCAACGTCATCGCATGCACGAGCTTCCGCTGCTGTTCCTCGCCCAGGGGCGCAAGCATCCCGGCAACCTGCTCCGTAGACCGTTGATCGAGCCCCGCAAACTCCCTGCGTCCGGCGGCCGTGAGCGAAATCATGTTTTGCCGCGCGTCGGAAGCCGACGTGCGCCGGCGAATCAACCTTTGCTGCTCGAATCGGGAGAGGAGGCGGCTGACATAGCCAGGATCGAGGCGCAGGCGCGCGGCGATCCCTGCCGCCGTGGGCAGCTCCGATGTCGCAATTTCGTACAGCAGCCGCGCCTCGGCCAGAGTGAGCGAGCTCTTCAGCAACCCTTCTTCAAGGGTGCCGAGGTGCGCAGTATAGAAGCGGCTGAAGCGCCGCACGGCCTGGATCGATGCATCGATGGCGGTCATAGGGGCTACGGCAGTTGTGTGCCTGTGACAACTATATCATTGCCTGTGGCATGTACTTTACCAGCGGTAATTTTGCAGTAACACGAAACGGGTCGCCGGCCCCGCGTCACCATCGTTACGACAAAAAAATGGCGAGCCGCGAAAAGTGAGGGTATAGTGTCAGCTAACCGAAAGGCCGATTTGCAGGTCCGGTCAGTGTTCCCGGCGGTTACTCCCCATATTTTCGGAAGTTGCCTCGCGGCAAAGAAAGGGATGGGTGACGTATGGCTTTTTGTGCGAAGTGTGGATCGTCGGTGGCGGATGGGGTCGCCTTCTGCCCTAAATGTGGAGCGCCCACCGGCCCGGTGGCTGCCGGATCGCCGGTGGTCGTCGGAGGCCCCGGAGCCACGCCGGCGACGACCGGCCTGACCG
>JBAVUB010000065.1:0-2677 GCA_049696575.1 Acidobacteriaceae bacterium
CCGGCTGGGCCAGCGATCCCATCGGCAACTTCGTCACCGAGTTTCTCCCCGATGTAGCCAGCCACGTCAACTTCAAGGTCGTCTTCATCCAGCGGATCGTGAACCGCGTCGCGCTGGAGGATGGCGGGGGATCGTAAGAATGCGCGGGGTCGGATTCGAGAAATATCTCGGCGTTCCGCCCGGCAGCCACGGATCGTAATGCGCGGCAAACTCCGCCCGCTCCTCCGTCGAAGGATGGTTATAGGTCCAGAACTCAACAAACCGATTCGGAGCCGGATCGTCGAGCCAAACCACCGCGTCGCTGCAGAACGAGCTCACCGTCGCCGCCTGCGCATCCGGGACCAGCCCGTGAATCACTTCCTGGCCGTAAACGTCGGCCTGATGTTCGATGGCGCGGCTGAAGGCGTTGCCAATCGGCTCGGCAAAGAAGCCGAGTACCGTCAACAGCAGCAGCGCCAGCCCCAGCGACGACCAGCTTTCCACCGCGTCGATGCCCCACGCCGCTCCGCGTGTCCGCACCAGCCAGCGCATCAGCTGAAATGCGATCCAGTAAAAAATGAACATGACCACCGCCGCGTACGCGATGCCCTTCGCGACGTGATGCAGCACGTAGTGTCCCTGCTCGTGACCATAGGTAAAGAGAATCCCGTTGGGCGTCTCGATTTTGAGCGTCGTATCCCACACCACAATCCGCTTCGACGCGCCGAGCCCGGTCACGTAGGCATTCGCGCCGGTCACTCTGCGGCTCGCGTCCATCAGAAAAATGCGGTCCGGCGGAATTTCGAGACCGCCGCGCGCCGCGACCCGCTCCAACTGTTCGACCAGAGCGGGATCGGTATTAGCCAGCGGTGTAAAGCGGTTGAAGAGCGGATCAACCACGAGCGGAGACACGAACGTGAGCAACACGACGACCGGCACGGTGAAAGCCCAGAACCAAACCCACCAGCGCTGCGGAGAGCACCGCATCAGCGCGTAAAGAATGCCGAGCACCACGACGCCGAGCGCCAGCGTCAGCGCCGTGGATTTCAGCCAGTCCACCCACCACGCGGACCAGCCCTCGATCGAAAGTCCGAACCGAAGACTAACGCGATGCCCGATGATCGATGCCGGGATCTCCAGCGCGCTGAGGATCAGCAGCCAGACCGGCGCGGCCACCAGGCCCTGCACCCAGCTTCGCGAAGAAAGACGCGAAGCCAGCCGCGCGATCGCCGCGCCCGTCCGTAATCGCACCAACAACACCAGCGTGAGCACCAGCCACGCAGTTCCGCCGAAATAAATCCCGGTACGCCAATGGCTCAGCGCGATGGCCTGCGCAAGCTTGTCAGGTGGAAGGCCGCACAGCGGACTGCCCGCAGTGCTCAGCAGAAATGCGGCGCTAAAGATTGAAAAGCTCCCGCAGCCGGCGCGTCTGCGCGCGGCTCACCGGAATCTCCGTCTGCTTCTTATCGGCCATGCGCAGTTGATAGCTCGACTTGAACCACGGAACCACTTCGCGGATGTGGTTGATGTTCACCAGAAACGACCGGTGCGCCCGCCAGAACACCGAAGGATCGAGAAGGTCGAACAGCTCCTCCAGCGTCCGGCACTTCGACTGCCCTTCAATCGATGGCGTCACCACCGAAATCACCCCGTCGTCGATTGAGGCAAAACAAATATCCTTCTGATCGATAAGCAGAAGGCGGCTCCCGGCCTGCAAGACAATCTTGCCGCTGTGTGGCTTTGGTGCGCCCTGATGCTGCTCGATCAGCCGCAGCAGCGTTTCCACGCGCAGATCGGCTGGAGCCACCTTCGCTTCGCCGCTCGGCCCGGCCTCTTGCAGCCGTAGCCGCGCCCGTTCCACCGCCTGCAGCACGCGATCGCGATCGAACGGCTTCAGCAGGTAGTCGATGGCGTTCACGTCAAACGCGCGCACCGCGTACTGGTCGAATGCCGTCGCAAAAATAATCTGCGGCAGCTGCTCTCCCTTTCCCAGCTCGATCAGCTTCTTCAGGACCGCGAAGCCATCGAGGCCCGGCATCTGCACGTCGAGAAACACTACATCCGGGTGATGCGTCCGAATCAGGTCGACAGCCTCGACGCCGTTCTTCCCTTCCCCGAGAACCTCGACGCTGCCCGTGGTGTCGAGCAGATACTTCAGCTCTTCGCGAGCCAGTTCTTCGTCGTCGACAATGAGGGCGGTAATAGACATACGTGCCCCTTGAGTATAGAAGGTTGGGTGCAGTGTATCCATCGCAAACGGGAACTCGAAGGAGGTGAATGTGCAGCTCATTCGCGGCCTTTCGCAACTTGTTTCAGCCTGCCTCTTATTGTGTTGCGGGTTGTCTGCTCAGACAGGGAGAGACCTCGGACCCTCATTGCCCGCCCTCGTGCGCGGCGATGAGCATTTTGGGAGAAAGCTGCTCCTCGAGACCCGCCGCGCCAACCCTGGCCGCAACGTCGTCGTGGCTCCCTTACCTTTGGCGCTTATCCTCGCCTCAGTCGACGTGGGATCCACGTCCGAAACGATTCGGGGTGAGATTTCCGGCGCCTTCGACTGGAACAACTATCCGGAGGGAATCCCAGTCGCAAGCAGGATGCTGCTGGGCGCATTCGAAAAACCGAGCCAAAGCGCCTCTGGGAAGGGTCATGAAGAGCCCTTCGAATCTGCTTGGATCGAGAACACAATCCTCTACGAAGC
>JBAVUB010000066.1:0-2484 GCA_049696575.1 Acidobacteriaceae bacterium
GTGCGGGCAGGGACGACCGTAGTGGGGCCGCTGCTGGCGCTGGCGGCGGCGATGGGCTACGGGATGCTGTTGCGACCGGATGGAGTTCTGCTGACGGCGGCGTTCTGCGCGGGGATTTTCGGATATACACGGGGCTCGACGGGAACCGGGCGCGGTTTGCGCCTTGCGATGGTCGCTGGGTTGCTGGCGGTGCTGCCGCTGGTTCCGTGGACGATTCGGAATTACCGGACCTTGCACGTGCTGCAGCCGCTGGCGCCGCGGTACGTGAATAATCCTGGGGAGTTCGTGCCGGCGGGTTTCTTTCGCTGGATGCGGACGTGGTCCGTGAACTTTGTAGATGCGGGAACGGTTTTCTGGAATCTGAACGGGGAGATCGATCCGGAAGACGTGCCGGCACGGGCGTGTTCGACGCCGGCACAATGCCGGCTGACGGATGCGCTGATCGAGGAGCACAACCAACAGCAAGAAGTAACGCCAGAGCTGGATGCGCAATTCGCGGCGCTGGCGGCGGAACGCATTCGCGAGCGGCCGTGGAATTACTACGTGGTGCTGCCGTTGTGGCGGGTTGCGGATATGTGGCTGTGGCCGCGCACGGAACGTTTCCCGTTGAACCTCTGGTGGTGGGACGTGGGCGATCATCCGCGGGACAGCGCGATTGCGATGGGGCTGGGGCTGGTCAACCTTGGGTATTTGGGACTGGCAGTGGTGGGATTTGCGAGGCGGAAGGTCCCCTTGCAGGCGTTGTTGCTGGCGACCATCGTGCTGCGGTGTATTTTGCTGGCGACGATGGAGAATCCGGAGCAGCGCTACACGATGATGTTGTTCCCCATCGTATTTCTGGCGGCAGGGTGCGCGCTCGCCGGGCGAAGGGAGCTAAACTCCTTCCATGCTGTTCATGGTGATTGAATCGTTCAAAAGCGGCGACGCGAGACCGGTGGGGGAGCGCTTTCGGCGGCGCGGGCGGATGATGCCGGAGGGTCTGACCTACCATGCGAGCTGGGTGGATGTGGCGGGCAAGCGATGTTTTCAGATCATGGAGGCGCCCGACGAGGCGGGGCTGCGCGAGTGGATCGCCAACTGGAGCGACCTGGTGGACTTCGAGGTGGTTCCGGTGATGACGTCGGTTCAGTTCTGGGCGGAGACCGAATTGGGAGGAGCCGCGTAAGAGAAGCGGCGCTTCTGCCTTTACGGCCGTGCGCTTCAGCATCGCTGCCGATAGAATCGTTAGAGCAAATTTTCTAAATTCAGGTGTCCTTGTTGACCGCAAACCCCAAGGCCGTTGCGCGGAAGGCGTTGACCTTTCAGGAACTGTTGCTTCGTTTGCAGAGTTTCTGGGCGGAGCGGGGCTGCGTGCTGGCGCAGCCGTATGACGTGGAAATGGGCGCGGGGACGATGTCGCCGGATACGTTTTTGCGGGTACTGGGTCCGGACCCGATTGCGATTGCGTACATCCAGCCCTCGCGGCGGCCGGCGGACGGGCGTTATGGGGAGAATCCGAACCGGCTGTACAAGCACACACAGCTGCAGGTGATCCTGAAGCCGCCTCCGGAGGACATCCAGGAAATGTATCTGGAGTCGCTGGAGGCGATCGGGATTCGACTGCGTGAACACGACATCAAGTTCGAGGAAGACAACTGGGAGTGGCCGGTGGGCGGCGCGTGGGGCGTGGGCTGGCAGGTGATGCTGGACGGCCTGGAGATTACGCAGTTCACTTACTTCCAGCAGTGCGGCGGGATGGATCTCGATCCGATTGCGGGGGAGATCACGTATGGGTTGGAGCGCATCGCGGCGTTTCTGCAGGATGTGGATTCTCTCTACGACGTGGTGTGGGCGGCGGATCCGAAGACGGGGCGCGCGGTGACCTACGGCGATATTCGGCTCGAGGAAGAGCTGCAGCTTTCTGTTTATAACTTCGAGGCGGCGGACGTGGGGAAGCTGTGGGAGCATCTGCGGCTGTACGAGGCGGAGTGCCAGGCGCTGTTGGACGAATTTCATCGAAACTTTAAGGCGGAGAAAACGGCGGAGCGGCACGAGAAGATTCACGACCGGGTGGTGCACGATGGAGCGGGCACGCCGGCCGATGAGGATCTGCGGGTGGCGCTGCGACGGTTTCCGATTTTGGCAGCGTATGAGCTGTGCCTGAAATGCTCGCACCTGTTTAATCTGCTGGACGCGCGGGGAGCGATCTCGGTGACGGAGCGGGTAGCGGTGATGGCGCGCATACGCAACATGGTGGTGGGTGTGGCGAAGGCGTATGCCGCGCAACGGCAGAGAGCGGGAGGGCGATAGCGATGGCGGACCTTCTGTTCGAAGCGGGGCTTGAAGAGATACCGGCGCGGATGATTGCAGCGGCGGAGGCGGAGCTGACGGAACGCGTGGTGGAGTTGCTGCGTCGGGAGCGGTTGCTGAAAGATGAGCACGAGGTTCACAGTTATTCGACGCCGCGGCGGCTGGCGGTGCAGGTGAATGGCGTGCTGGCGCGGC
>JBAVUB010000067.1:0-3099 GCA_049696575.1 Acidobacteriaceae bacterium
TCTTCAACCTCGCCGGCCCCCTCACCAATCCGGCCCACGCCCCCGCCCAGGTCATGGGGGTCTATGCGCCCGCCAAGCTCCCCATCGTCGCCGGAGCCATGGCCCAGCTCGGTATCCGCTTCGGCCGCGTCGTCCACGCCCGCAACGGCATCGACGAAATCGCGCTTTCCCCCACCGACACGATTCTGGTCCGCGCCGTCTCCGACCACGATGCGCCGCAGACCATCCCCACCCTCGTCCATCCCGAAGACGCCGGCCTCGCGCCCGCCGACCTCAACTCATTGCAAGGTGGAGACACGCCCCAAAGCAACGCCGTCATCCTCGAGTCCATCCTCCACGGCGTCGAGACCGGCCCGAAGCGCGACGTCGTCCTCCTCAACGCCGCCGCCGCCCTCGAAGCCATCGGCCTCGCCGCCGACCTCCGCGAAGGAGTCACCCGCGCCGCCGAAGCCATCGACTCCGGCGCCGCCCGCAAAATCCTCCACGCCCTCCGCGAGTTTGGCTCGACGATCGTTGCTTAGGCGTACCCTGTTCCTGATTGGCAATCGCATGGCCCACCCACAACTCCGCATCAAGCGCGTTTACGAGGAACCCAGCAAAGATGACGGCAAACGCATCCTCGTCGATCGACTCTGGCCCAGAGGTCTCACCAAAGAGAAGGCCAAAGTGGACCTCTGGCTCAAAGACGTCGCCCCCAGCAACGAACTGCGCAAGTGGTTCGCGCATGATCCAAAGAAATGGCCGGAGTTCCAGCGCAAATATGTCGAAGAATTGGAGGCGCAGACTGCGCCCCTCGCCACGTTGCGCCACGAGGCGAGTCAGGGCCCGGTGACGCTGCTCTACGGTGCCCGAGACGAACAGCACAACGAGGCCGTCGTCCTTCTCGACCTGCTGCAGGGCAAATGAACCCCGGCCCTGCGTTCATTCCCTGGCGGACTCGTGGTCGTAGCTGATCACCCGCGCCACTTTCCACTCGCCGTTCTTAAACTGCCACAACGTGATGAACTTCGCCTCGCCGATCCCCAGTTCCTCATGGCCGGGGTGTGTGAAGCGATGCCTTCCCATCTCCACTGCGCCATAGTGATCCAGCCGGTAGACCTCCACGGAACCCGGAACGAGCACGCGCTGCGTTTTGCCGCAGATGTTGTTGCGAATGCTGTCGACGAAGCTCTGTTTCCCCACGGCGAGACCTGTCTTGTCGTGGTAGAACTCCAGATCGTCGGCGACCATGGCGCCTAATGTGGGCAGATCGCAGGTGTTGTAGGCGTCGAAAAGCCGCCGGTCGAGCCCGGCGACCGTATCAAACAGTTGATCCCGGATGTGTGCGACTGTCGATGCACTGTGCCAGCCTGCATCGGCCCGCCGCACATCGACGACGATGTTCGATCCCGGATCAGCGGGAAGGCCAGTCGCCGTTCCGTGCAGACGATCCGCATCGACTAACAAGTTGAACTTCACCGTGATTTGAGGATTCACGACGATGTCGAACGACAGATTGTTTCCCGCCAGCTGTCCGCCTGAGATCGCACTCATATGGGAGGAGCTGTTGCCGGCAGTGCCCGTGATCGCCGCGCCGTCCTGGATTAATGAGAAGTACGCATTGTCGGGTGCGACGCTTCCATCGGCGTGCACGACGTCCAGAATTCCAATCCAATTGCCGGTGAGCCCCGCGTTCGTTGTCGGGCCGAGCACGAGAGGGGGACCGAACGCGCAGGCGAGGGCCACGACGGCGGAGGCGAAGGGGCGGAGAGAGCGCAGCATGGGATCCTTTCGAGGGGGCCTTGCAAGAAACAGGGTTCGGAGCAGGATACGAGCGTTAGATCGCCTTTGTTCCTCCTCGGCCTCTTGTGGAACCAGGCGTGCCCATAACACTATGTGCATCCGCGATACGCCCGCCGTGCCAAATCCTGCCCCGTGGTATAGAACTCTCAGTAGCCCAGTGCGCACCTTCGAGCAAACCCAAACCGAATTCCAGGAGATCCTCGCCAAGCCCATTCGCGAACTGGGGCTCAAACTCGAGGGCTCTCCCCTTGAACGATTCGTCCAGCAGCTCTATCGCGAACTCGAAGCCAAGGGCATCCACAAATTCCGTCCCCATTGCTATCTCACCGATGAATGGGGGTGCCCCTCCGGCGAGCCCGTCATCGGCATTCCCTTCTATCTCGCCAACCCCGACCTCGCCCAGCTCGAACGCGAGATGAACGACCTCGAAGACGCGCGCGAGATCATGATGTATCTCCGTCACGAAGCTGGCCACGCCTTCAACTACGCCTACCAGCTCTACAAATCCGCGGAGTGGCGCAACCTCTTCGGCCCCTTTCGCCGCTCCTATCGCGATAACTACCGCCCCATCCCCTTCTCGCGGAAGTACGTTCGCCACATGGCCGGCTGGTACGCGCAAAAGCATCCCGATGAAGATTTTGCGGAAACCTTTGCCGTCTGGCTCACGCCCCGCTCCCAATGGCGCAAGCGCTACCAGGGCTGGGAAGCGCTGGCGAAGCTCCAGTTCGTCGATCGCGTGGCGCGCAAAGTCGGCGATCTCGACCCCATCCGCCGTCGCGGCCGCACCGACATCACCGTCGATGAAATGGAAGCAACCGTCGGCGAGTTCTACCGTCTCACCCTGCCCGAGGAGATTCCAGTCCAGGAGCTCGCGCTCGATGCCGACCTCGCCGACATCTTCAATGTCTCCCCCAAGCGGCGCAAAGGCGTTCGCCCCGCCCACGAGATGCTGCGCCAGCATCGCAAGCCCATTGTCGATAAAGTTGCTTACTGGAGCGGAGTACAGCGCCCCATCGTCAAACGACTAGTGGAATCCATCTGCAAGCGTGTGGAGGACCTCGGTCTGCGCGTCGACGTGCGGCGCGAAGCCGAGCACCTCACGGAGTTCACGGTCTACACCACCGCGCTCTCCATGAATTATTTAATCCGTGGAAAGTTCAACAATCCCTGAGGAGTGCGAATCTGTCATTCCCATGGAGGCTTCATGGCTGGAAAATTAAAAGTCACCGTGCTGTACGACCTCGAGGAAGAAGAACCTGCTGAGGTGCAGGAAGAAGCTCCTCCGCCGCCCCGCCGCAAGGGGCAAAAGAAACGCAA
>JBAVUB010000068.1:0-2984 GCA_049696575.1 Acidobacteriaceae bacterium
TGGTCAGATACGGCCCCAGAACGTCGGCGCTGGCCTTCAGCACGATGGCCACGATCGAGGCGATACAAGCCCATTTGTAGGGGAAGAGGTACCTGATCAGCCGCCCCATCAGCCGGCTGTCATAGGCCTTGCCGACGACGTCGTCGTCCTGCTGCACGCTCGCGGGCTTCGACGCCGTCCTGGGCTCGGAGCTGGAGCGCGGAGCACTGTCTTTGCGTGGCTGGGCCTCGGCGGCGGGCATGGGGCGCTTTTCCCATCTTACCGGGGCAGAGGACAACCACGCGACCCATGACCCACCCGCGGTCCCGCGCCCAGCGATCCGAGCAGAAATGCGAAAATAGTCCCCATCGTGAACATCATCCGCCCCTGTCGTGACGACGAACGCAGCGCGGTTCTGGCGATCGTCAATGCCGCCGCCGAAGCGTACCGGGATACGATTCCCGCTGACCGCTGGCGCGAGCCCTACATGCCGCTCCATGAGCTGGAGTCTGAAATCGCCGCTGGAGTCGAGTTCTGGGGCTACGAATTGGACGGCGTGCTGACCGGCGTCATGGGAACCCAGCCGGTGGCCGACGTCACACTGATCCGCCACGCCTACGTCGCGCCCGGCCATCAGGGCTCCGGCATCGGCAGCGCACTGCTCAACCACCTCCGCAGCCGCTCGACCCGCCCAATGTTGGTGGGCACGTGGGCCGCCGCCGACTGGGCCATCCGCTTTTACCAGCGGCATGGTTTTGAAATGGTCTCCCCCGCGACGAAAACTAAATTGCTGCAGACCTACTGGACCATCCCCGAGCGCCAGATCGAGACGTCCGTCGTTTTGGCCAACCCTGCCTTCCCGGAAGCGTGAACGACTCCGCACCTGTCAGGCAGCCCTTGCCTTCATGCTTGACATCTTTCCCGCCAGCAAGCAAACTTCGCCTACGGGAAAAAGTCCCCCGAAAGCGCCGCCATTCGCAAAGCGAGGAAGGGCATTTGACAGGACAGCAGGCAAGCCGCGTGACCTATACTCTGGATTCCTCGCTGGACAGCGTGAATAAAGTCGAGCAGACCGCCGAGCAGATGGCCCGCAAGGCCGGCGTCGATGAGGACGAAATCTTCCGCATCTCCATGGCGGTGCGCGAAGCGGCGGTCAACGCGGTCCTGCACGGCAACGCGTACGATCCGGAAAAGCGCATGACCGCCTCCTTCGAAAATACGGGCTCTGACCTGGTGATCCGCATTACCGACGAAGGCAAGGGCCTCGACCCCTCCACCCTGCCCGATCCCCTCGCTCCCGAAAACCTGCTGCGCGGCTCCGGCCGCGGCATCTTCCTGATTCGCTCCTTCATGGATGAGGTACACTTCAAGCAACTGCATCCGGGAACCGAGCTGACGCTCATCAAGCATTTGGGAACCGCTCCGACCGGCGCCTAACTTCCCCGCACAAAGTTTTCCAAGGAGGAATTTCTCGTGAGCATGAAAATCAGCACCCGTCAGGTGGACGGGATTACGATTATGGATCTGGGCGGACGGATCACCCTCGGCGAGGGCAGTGTGCAGTTGCGTGATTCGGTCCGTGACCTGCTCGCCAAAGGGCAGAAGAAGATTCTGCTCAACCTCGGCGACGTGAATTACATCGACAGCTCGGGCATCGGCGAGCTGGTGAGCGCCTATACCACCGTCCGCAACCAGGGCGGCGAGCTCAAGCTGCTCAATCTGACCCGCAAAGTCCACGACCTGCTCCAGATCACCAAGCTCTACACCGTCTTCGACGTGAAAGACGACGAGGCCAGCGCCATCGCCTCCTACGCCCACGCCTGAAGACCCGTCCTGATTCATGAAAAAAGGCTGCCGCCGGGCAGCCTTTTTCATTTGCGTGAAGGGTTTCCCCGAGTGAGCCAAGCGCTCGATGCACCACGAGGAAAAACAACCAGGCACCAGGCAGCACTCCGGCCTCGACCCACTATGCTGGAGGTGGCATCAACCCGGAGAAAACGAGAACCAATGAACAACGAACTTCGTTTTGGACTGATCGGCGCGGGACGCATCGGCCCGGTGCACGCTGAGACCCTTGCCTTCCGCGTTCCTCACGCACGGCTCGCCGCCATCGCGGACCTGAAGCCGCCCGCGGCGCAAGCCGTTGCTTCCCGCTGTAATATTCCCAAGATTGTCTCCTCCGGCGCCGAGATTATCGCCGACCCGGCCATCGACGCGGTGGCCATTTGCTCTCCTACCGATACCCATGCCGACCTGATCGTTGCCGCTGCCAAAGCCGGCAAGCACATCTTCTGCGAGAAGCCCATTTCGCTCAGCCTGAAGGAAATCGACCGCGCCCTCGCCGCGGTTGCATCCGCCGGAGTCAAGCTGCAGGTTGGCTTCAATCGCCGCTTCGATTCCAACTTTCTGCGTGTGCGCCAGGCGGTTGAGTCCGGTGAAATCGGCACCCCCAATCTCTTTCACATCGTGAGCCGCGATCCGTTTCCTCCCCCGCTCACCTACCTGCGGCCCTCCGGCGGCATTTTTCTCGACATGATGGTCCACGATTTCGATATGGCCCGCTTCCTCATGGGCGACGAGGTGGAAGAAGTCTTCGCGGCGGGAGCGGTGATGGTCGATCCCGGCTTCGCACGTGAGAATGATTTCGATACCGCCGTGGTCCTGCTCCGCTTCCAGGGCGGCGCGATCGGCACCATCGACAACAGCCGCAAGTCCACCTTTGGCTACGATCAGCGCGTCGAAATCCTCGGCAGCAAAGGCAAAATTGCCTCCGAAAACCGTTACCCGAACCAGGTCGTCGTCAGCGGAGAGAAAAGCGTCTACTCCGATCTTCCCTACAACTTCTTCATGCAGCGGTATACCGACAGCTTCACTGCCGAAATCCAGGCCTTCACCGAAGCCGTGCTCGAGGACAAGCCCATTCCGGTCACCGGCGCAGATAGCCGGATACCGGTGGTCATGGCGCTGGCCGCGGGCAAGTCGAGCGACGAACACCGCCCGGTTCG
>JBAVUB010000069.1:0-2507 GCA_049696575.1 Acidobacteriaceae bacterium
CGCGCACGCCGTCGACATTGTCGAGAATCCACGCAACTTTGGTCGCCGAAAAGTACGGATCGAGCAGCAGCCCCGTTTTCTGCCGAACCGTTTCCTCGACGCCCTCTTCGCGGAGACGCGAGCACATCGGTGCGGTGCGCCGGTCCTGCCACACGATTGCGTTCGAAACCGGCTTGCCGGTCTCCCGATCCCACACGATGGTCGTCTCCCGCTGGTTCGCGATCCCCAGCGCCGCCACATCGCGCGGATTCGCCCCGGCCTTGCCCAGCACCTCGACCGCCGCGCTCAGCTGCGAGGTCAGGATGTCGAGCGGATCGTGCTCCACCCATCCCGCCGCCGGGAAAATTTGCGGGAACTCGTGTTGCGCAACACCCGCAATCTGCCCCTGCTTATCGAAAAGAATCGCCCGTGAGCTGGTCGTGCCCTGGTCGAGCGCCAGAATGTAAACCATAGTTGATCACCGCCGCCGAATTATAGCGCCTCACAAAAAAAGCAAATCTGTCATCCTGAGCGAAGCGCCGCCACAGCTCTCGCAAGCGGTGTATGACCTCAACGGCGCGCAGTCGAAGGACCCCCCGGAAGGGGAATCGGTCGCGAAGCGGCCGACAAGAATCTCAAGCGTGGACGTCGTTCGTCCTTCTAAGCCGGCTAGCCCACCAGCCCCTTCACCACTTCCGGCGCGCTCTTCAGCGCCGCATCCAGCTGGTCCGCGTCTTTGCCGCCGGCTTCTGCCATATCCGGACGTCCGCCCCCCGAGCCGCCCACCAGCTTCGCGATCGGCCCGATCACTTTGCCCGCCTGGATTTTTCCGGTCAGGTCCTTCGTCACGCCGACAATCAGCGCCACTTTGCCTTCCTCCTGCGCGCCACCCAGAACCACGACGCCCGAGCCAAGCTTGTTGCGCAGATTGTCGACCAGCGTCCGCATTTGCCCGCGGTCCAGTGCGTCGACGCGCTGCGCCAGCACCTTGATCCCTGCGACTTCGACCGCTTGATCCGTTGCACCGGAAACCCGCGAAGCCGCCGACTTCATCCGCGCCTCGTCGAGCTCGCGCCGCAGCTTTTTGAGCTCGTCTTCCTGCGCGGTAAGCCGCTGCCGCAGCGCTTCAGCCGGAGCCAGCTCGCCCGGACCGAGCTGGGCCGCAATCTGCGCAACTTGATAATCACGGCGAAACTCATGCAGCGCGCCAAGCCCCGTCACCGCCTCCACGCGCCGGACACCGGATGAAACGGAGCCCTCGCCCAGCAGCTTCACCACGCCAATCTCGCCCGTCGCGCCCGTATGCGTTCCGCCGCACAGCTCCGTCGAGAAGTCGCCGATCCGCACCACGCGCACCTTCTCGCCATACTTCTCGCCGAACAGCGCCATCGCGTGATACTCGTTGACGGCAACATCGATGGGCACGTCTTCCAGCGTCTCCACCCTGGTGTTCTGGAGCGTCTGCTTGTTGATGATGTCCTCGATGTCCTGCATCTCCTCGTCGGCGATTCCCGCGAAGTGCGAAAAATCGAAGCGCAGCCGGTTCGGTTCCACCAGCGAACCCGCCTGCTTGACGTGCGTCCCCAGCACCTCGCGCAGAGCCGCGTGCAGCAGATGCGTTGCCGTGTGATTCCGCCGCGTCGCATTGCGAAAATTGGCATCGACGACGGTATCGACGCGGTCGCCAAGCTTGATTGCCTGCCGCAAAATCGCCCGATGCGCAAACACCCCCTGCACCGGTTTGGTGCAGCCGCTGACATCGGCGACGACGGAGTTATGGTCGTCGCTCATCAGCCAGCCCGTATCGCCAATCTGCCCACCGGAGTCGGCGTAGAAGCTGGTGCGGTCGAGGACAATCTCGACGGCATTGCCGGCGCTGGCCGCCGGAACACCCTGACCGTCCTTCACGATCGCCAGAACCTCCGCTCCATCGACGCGCAACCGCCCGTAGCCTTCGAAGGCCGTCTTCGGCAAATCGCGAAACGCCGGACTGGCGGACTGCTTCGTCCCGCCTTTCCACGAAGCGCGGGCGCGGGCCTGCTCTTCCGCCCGAGCCGCTTCAAATCCGGGGAGATCAAGGTTGATCCCAGCGTCGCGGCATGCATCCTCGATGAAATCCAAAGGTAAGCCGTAGGTTTCATAGAGGTGGAAGGCAGCGCTGCCGGGGAATTTTGGGGCGGTGCCAAGCCTCTTCAGGAATCCGACCTGTAACGACCTGGCAACGACAGGATCTTTGCCGTGCAGCTGCTCTGGTGGTATCGCCAACCCCTGTTCTCGAGCAGCTTCTGAAATGACTTCATCGATCTGGTGATCGAGCTTCTCCGATCCGAGCTCGACCGTCCTTACGAACCTTTCCTCCTCTTCAAAAAGGACCTTCTGGACCTTTTCTTGCGACACACCAAGTTCGGGATAGGCATCCTTCATGAGCTCCACCACTGCTCCCACCATCTGATAGAAGAATGGCTTTCTTGATCCTTGAATGCGCCCGTGACGAATAGCACGTCGAATGATTTTACGCAGGACATATC
>JBAVUB010000070.1:0-6122 GCA_049696575.1 Acidobacteriaceae bacterium
GCCCAGCGCCCCGCGCACCGCCACCTCCCGCCTCCGGCTCTCCGAACGCACCAGCAGCAGGCTCGCCACGTTCACGCACGCAATCGCCAGCAGTAGTCCCGCCCCCGCCAGCAGCATCAGCAGAATCGCACGCACCTTGCCGACGATGAATTCCGCCAACGGCTGCACGCTCGCGCCCTGCCCCGAATTCGAGGTCGGATACTGCTTCTCCAGCTGCGCCGCAATCTTCTTCAGATCCCCCTGTGCCTGCGCCCCCGTTACTCCGTCCTTCAGCCGCCCCACTCCGTCCAGATTGTGGCAGCTCCGCCGCTGCTCGCATCCGTTCTTGTCTCCCAGAGGCACCCAGAATTCCGAATTCCCGCGTGGCGAAAACGCAAAACTCCGCGGCAGTACCCCGACAATCGTGTACAGATCGCCGCTCAGGCTCACCGTCTCTCCAATTACATCGCGCCGTCCACCAAACCGCTTCATCCACGTGCCCCACGGCAGCATCGCCACCTTCGCTGCGCCCGGCTGGTCCTCTCCCGGACGAAAGTCCCTTCCCAGCATCGGCTCCACGCCCAGCGTGTGGAAGAATCCATCGCTCACCCGCGCCGCCGGCACCGGTTCCGACACCGTTCCCATCCGCAGCAGGAAGCCGCCGCCCGTGTACACATCCAGCCCGCTCAGCGTCGTGTTCATCCCCTTCCAGTCTTCGTAGTCCGCGCGCGAAATATTCGACCGCGGAAACGCCGGTGAGCTCTCATCCACATCCACCAGCCGCTTTGGCTGCGTGTACGGCAGCGGCCGGATCAGCGCCGCGTCCACAAACCCAAAGATCGCCGTGCTCGCTCCAATCCCCAGCGCCAGCATCGCAATCGCCGTCATCGCAAATCCCGGATTCTTCCTGAGCTGCCGCACCGCGAACCGCACATCCTGCGCCACTGTCTCCGCGCGGAATCCCACCACCTCATGGCTCCGCTCCCGCAGCCGCGTCGCATTCCCAAACTGCCGAGCCGCCGCATACTTCGCCGCTTCCGGCGTCATGCCATCCGCCTCGAGCTCCTTCGCCATCTGCTCCCGATGGAACGCCATCTCTTCGTCCAGCTCGCCGGCGAACTTCTCCCGCCCAAACAGCGCCCGCACCTTTCGCCACCAATAGCCCGCGCTCATCCTGCCTCCCCGGCATCCGCCAGCACCCGCCCGATCGCCTCGATCATCTGCTCGAATTTCGACAACTCAACGCCCAGCTGCTTCCGCCCCGCCGCCGTCAGCGTGTAGAACCGCGCCCGCCGGTTCGTCTCCGTCGTCTTCCATTCCGACTTCACCCACCCCTGCAGCAGCAGCCGTTGCAGCGCCGGATACAGCGACCCCTCTTCCACCGTCAGCACATCGTCCGAACCGCGCTTGATCGATTGCGCGATCCCGTATCCATGCAGCGGCGCCCGCTTCAGCGTCTGCAAAATCAGCATGTCCAGCGTCCCAGGCATCAACTCCGGTTTACCCGCCATAATCCCGCAACCATAGACCACCTATGCATAGAAAATCAACGCCTTTGTGACCAACCGCGCCGGCGAACCGTCTCTCACTAACCGCTTCTCGCTAATAGTCTTTCGCTAACCGCTTTTTCGCTCGTCGTTTGCTCGCTGTCTACTGGTCGTTTGCTCGCTGTGTCCTCGCGGTCGCTCGTTTTTCGCTGGCTACTCCCTATTCCCTACTCCCAACTCCCTGCATTTCCGTCACTCTCTCCTTGACAATCTACCTATCATAGGTAGAACGTCATAGAGAGGCTCAGGAACCATGGCTCCCACCGAAAAAACCGACCTCCTCCAGGGCACCCTCGACATGCTCATCCTCAAAATCGTTGCCCTCGGCCCCGTCCACGGCTACGGCATCTCCCAGCGTATCCGCCAGATTTCCAAAGCGGTCCTCAACGTCCAGCAGGGCTCGCTCTATCCCGCTCTCCATCGCCTCGAAAAGCGCGGCTGGCTCTCAGCCGAGTGGGGCGACTCCGAAAATGGCCGCGAAGCCAAGTTCTACAAGCTCTCCGCCAAAGGTCGCCGCCAGCTCGCCACCGAAGAAGCCTCCTGGAATCGCCTCTCTCAAGCTGTGGCACTCATCCTCGACGCTGCGCAGCAGGAGGCATAATGTCCTGGAATCCCTTCCGCCGCCGTCCCCGCGACCCTGAATTCGACCGCGAGATCGCCTTCCACATCGACCAGCTCACCCAGACTGGCATCGCCCAGGGCCTCTCCCCCGCAGAAGCCCGCCGCCGTGCCATCCTTGAATTCGGTGGCCGCGAGCAAATCAAGCAGCAAGTCCGCGAAGTCCACACCTCCCCGCTGCTTGAAACCCTCCGCTTCAATTTCCGCGCCGCCCTGCGCTTCCTTCGCCGCTCGCCCTCGTTTTCCGCCGCCGTCATTCTCACCCTCGCCCTCGGTATCGGAGCCAACAGCGCTGTCTTCTCCGCCATCGATGCTGTCGTTCTCCGCCCGCTCCCCTACCCCAACGGCGACCAGCTCGTCCAGATCAGTCAGCACGACACCCGCAATCGCGACGCCAACACCTTTGTCGCCACCGTGCGCCTCGAAGACTGGAACCGCATGAACTCCACCTTCTCCGCCATAAGCGGCTACTACACCGACGACCTCTCTGAAATCTCCGGCCCCCTCCCTGAAAAACTCACCATGGCCCTCGTCGCCCCGCGCTTCCTCGAAGCCCTCGACGTCGCGCCTGCGCTCGGCCGCAACTTCACCCGCGATGAGTTCCACTTCGGCGGACCCAACGCCGTCATCATCAGCCACCACCTGTGGCAGCGCCGCTTTGCCGGCGATCCCGCCATCCTCGCTAAAAAACTCCACTTCGGCGATTCTTCTTACTCCATCATCGGCGTCATGCCCGCGTCGTTCGCCTTTCCCAACGCCGATATCGACCTCTGGGCGCCAAGCCCGCCCGATGCGCCCTACGCCCAGCGTCGCGACTCGTCCTGGTTCACCGTCATCGGACGCATGAAGCCCGGCGTCACCTTCGCCCAGGCCCAGGCCGACATGGCCACCGTCCAGGCCCGCCTCGGCCAACAGTTCCCCAGGCCCGACGCCGACCTCACCGTCCAAAGCGTCCCCCTCAAGGAAACCGTCGTCGGCGACGTCCGCGACTCGCTCTGGCTCCTCTACGGTTCCGTCACCTTGCTTCTGCTCATCGCTTGCTCCAATATCGCCGCGCTGCTCCTCGCCCGCACCGCCGATCGCGAACACGAAATCTCCATCCGCTTCTCGCTCGGCGCCTCGCGCCGCGCCATCGTCGGCCAGCTCCTCACCGAAGTCTTTGCCCTCGCCCTCCTCGGCTCCCTCCTCGGCCTCGGCATCGCCGCCGCCGCCACCCGCGCCTTCCATCTCCTCTCCAACACCCTCCCGCGCGCCTCTGAAATTAACCTCAACCCGTCCATCGTTCTCTACTCGCTCCTCTGCGCTGTCGCCACCACCCTGCTTTGCGGGCTCTTTCCCGCCCTCCGCGGCACCCGCCGCGACCTTGCCCAGTCTCTCGCCCGATCCGGCCGCACCCAGACCTCCGCCCGCAACCCCCTCCAGTGGTTCCTTGTCGCCGTACAAGTAACACTTGCTGTTACATTACTCACCGGCGCGGGATTATTGCTGCGCAGCCTCCAGCAACTCAGCCGCGTCCATCCCGGCTTCGACCCCTCCCACGTCCTCACCTTTCAGATCAGCGGCTCCTGGCACGAAACCGCCGACATGGGCGCCCTCACCCGCCGCATCGACACCACCCTCGACACCATTCGCTCCATCCCCGGCGTCGAGTCCGCTGCCACCGCGGTCAGCCTCCCCGGCGTTCCCGCCCCCTATCAGGTCGAATTTCGCCTCGACGGCAGCCTCGATCCCAACCGCAAAATCCTCGCCGACGCTCGCTGGGTCTCCTGGGGCTACTTTGACACCACCAGCATCCCCCTGCTCCAGGGCGAATCGTGCAGAAGAGGCGGTCCAGCCTCCGACGTCCTCGTCAATCGCGCCTTCGCCAGTCTCTACCTCAGCGGCGCCGCCCTCGGTCATAGCCTCGCCGCCGCCGCTTACAACGACTTCTCCACCAAAGGCCAGATTCGCGGCGTCGTCGGCGACGCTCGCGAGGAAGGCCTCAACACCACGCCCGTCCCCACCGTCTACTCCTGCTTCAGCGCGCCCACTCCCTTCCCCAACTTCCTCGCCCGCACCCACGGGGACCCCATGGCCATGGCTGAAACCATCCGCCGCAGCATCCATCAGCTCGATCCCGGCCGCTCCGTCTACGCCATGATGCCTCTGGAGCAGCACCTCGACGAAGCCTCCTCCGGGAATCGCCTCCGCACCATCCTGCTCGCCCTCTTCGCCGCCACCGCTGTCTCTCTGGCATCCATCGGGCTCTACGGGACGCTCAACTACCTCGGCCGCATGCGCCAGCGCGAAGTCGGCGTCCGCCTCGCCCTCGGAGCCGCCCGCAGCCGCATCCTAACCCAGTTTCTCCTCCAGGGTCTTCGCGTGACTCTCCTCGGCTGCATCGCCGGACTCGCGCTCTCGCTCGCCACCGGCCGCCTCATCGCCGGCATGCTCTACGGCATCTCGCCCGCCGATCCCATCACCTATGTCGCCGTCCTCGTCCTCATCCTCGCCGTCGCCACCGCCGCATCCTTATTCCCCGCATGGCGAGCCGCAAGAGTAGACCCCGTCCAAATCCTCCGCCAGGAATAAGCGAACCGGAGTTTTCGCTAACAGTATTTTGCTAAACGTCTTCTGCTAATAGTTTTTCGCTAACCGCTCCATCGCTGACCGCCTCTTAGCCGACCGCCTTTTAGCCTCCCGGCTACCAGCTACAGGCTACCGGCTACCGGCTGCATTCAATTGGTTCTCAACGCCACCAGCGGATCAATCCGCGAAGCCCGCCGTGCCGGCAAATATCCCGCCACCAGCGCCACCCCCATCAGCAGCACCACCATCCCCGCATACGTCAGCGGATCGGTCGCCTCCGTCCCAAACAGCAACGACGTAATCATCCGCGTCGCAGCCAGCGAACCCAGCGTCCCCACCACCATCCCCGCCAGCACCATCCCCAGCGTCTTCCCCAGCACCCCCCGCTGCACCCGCCCGCGGCTCGCCCCCAGCGCCATCCGGATCCCAATCTCCTGCGTCCGCTGCGTCACCGAATACGCAATCACCCCATAAATTCCCAGCGACGCCAGCAGCAATCCCAGCCCCGCAAAAATCCCCACCAATAGCATGAAAAACTGCCGTGGCGAATTCGCTCGCTCCACAATCGTCCGCAGCGGTCGAAACTCCGCCGCTGGTTGGTTCGGATTCAGCTCCCGCAGCGTCCGCAGCACACTTCCCGCCAGCGATGCCGGCGCTACCCTGCTCCGGATCACCAGCTGCGCATCGTCGGGATTCCGCTGCAGCACCGAGTAGTAAATCTGCCACCCCTTCTCGTCCTCCACGCTCGAGGCGTGCACGTCATCTACCACCCCCACAACATGCAGCTCGTCTTTGCCGCTCATCAGCACCTTGCCCACCGCGTCCTCGCCCGGCCAGTAGGCCCGCGCCGCCGCCGCGTTGATCATCACCACCTGCTGGCTCTTCGGCCCGTCGTCCCAGCTGAAGTCCCGCCCGTGCAGCCGCATCCCCATCGCCTCCACATACCCCGGCGTACACACATACACCAGCGGCGACGGCAGCGCTCCCTCCGGAAACGTCTTCCCCTGCGGCATCGGCGTGCCCCACGCGCGATTCGGCCCCAGCGGCAGGAAATCCACGATCCCCGCCGCCTCCACACCCGGCAGCGCACTCACCCGCGCAATCATCTGCTCAAAAATCGCCCCCCTCTTCGCCACTCTCGCATCGTCCGTCGCAGCACTGTCGTCATATTCCACCTTGATCGAAGTCGCACGACCCGGCTGGAACCCCAAATCGATATCCAGCACCTTCAGAAAACTCCGCAACAGCAGCCCCGCTCCCACCAGCAGCAAACACGCCAGCGCCACTTCCGCGATCACCAGCGCCGACCGCACCCTCTCGTGCTTCCGTCCCGCGCTTGACCCGTGTCCGGAATCCTTCAGTGACTCCTGCAGATTCCCGCTCGCCATCCGCAGTCCCGGAAACAACCCG
>JBAVUB010000071.1:0-3748 GCA_049696575.1 Acidobacteriaceae bacterium
CCGCACCACTGCGGCCGCGTGGTCGTAACTCAGCACGATCGATGGAGATTCGCCGTTCATTCCAGACGATTGTCGCAAAATAAAAGAGCGCCGTCCGTTCCGCCTCCCCCTGCGAAGCGGCAACTCCGGCGCTCTTCCCCTTCTCAACTCCGATTCTTAGTGCTTCTTGCCCGCCTTATAGTTGTTCGACTGCGTCTGGCTTAGCTCCGCCAGGACCTGTTTCGCATCGCCGGCAAACTGCCCCGTCGGCGCCAGGTCCAGATACTTCTGGTACGCCTCAGCGGTTCCCGGCGGCGCAACAATCTTCTGCGTCTTCGGATCGATCGTCGCCTTGTTGATCAGCGCCTTCCCTTTCAGGTAGTACGGAATCGGCTTCGTCGGATCGGCGGCGATTGCCTTCTCCGCCGCTGCCACCGTGGCGTCCAGTTGATTGTTCCGGTCCATCACGATCGCTTCGTTCGAGTAGTACATCGCCGCTCCTGAAGGATTCGCCTTCGCCGCCGCATCATAAGCCGCCTGAGCGTCGGGAATCTTGCCCTCTGAACCGTAGGCTTCGCCCAGCGAATTTCCCGCTGCTCCCAGCACATCCGGATTCGGCTTTTTCAACGCCGTTTCCAGCGTGATGCCCTTCTGCAGCGTCGTCTCCGCGTCTGAATACTGCTTCAGTCCCAGCTGCGCCTCGCCCAGTTCCACCATGATCAGCGGTTCGTCCGGTTTGGCCGCGGCGTCCTTCTGCATCAGCGCGGCCGCATCGGCAAAGTTCTTGGAGGCGCGGTCCGAGCGCGCCTTCGCCAGATCTGCATTCAGGTTCTTGATCTGCGAATTCTCCTTCAGAATTTCGGCATTCTTCTTCTTCGTTTCCTCCAGATTCTTGCGGTCCTCCGGGCTCAGCTTGGCGATGTAATCCGGTCGCGACATGTCGTCGTCCTGCACCGTGTCCCCGCCCGCCGTCACTTTCACGTTGTCGATCTGATCCACCACCTTGTCTTTCGGCGTCGTCGGACTCCGGAAAACCAGCGTGTAGGTCCCCGGCGCCACTTCGCCTTTGTATTCCCCCGATCCCTCCACCTGGAACGAATATTTTGGGTCCGCGCTCGCTGAAGCCATCCCGCCCTCGTACAGCGAAATCGTCCCTGCGGTGATCTGCGAACCCGACGGATCGGTGACAGTCCCGTGGATCTTCCCTGTCGTTGTCTGCCCCGCCAGTGTCAGTGCAGCTCCAAAAAGAACGGCCAGCGCCAGGCGTGGCCCAAAGTTTCCTGTCTTCATAGTCCTTCCTCTCCGCTGGAGTGCGCAGTCACGCCGCGCCCTCCTGATTTGTCTCCCCGGCGTATGGCCCCGTCTCTCGTCTTTTTTCATACTCGATCGGGTCCTTCATTCCGGCCTGCTCGAAGGCGCGCAGCCGCAGCACACAGCTCTCGCACACACCGCACGCGGTCTCCGATCCCGAATAGCATGACCACGTTAAATCCAGAGGCGCGCCCAGTTCAAGACCGAGCTCCACGATCTCCTTCTTCAGCATGTGGATGAGCGGCGTCTTCACAATGATGCCGCCGTCCCGCGTCCCCTTTTCGATCAGCTCCTGAAACGCCTCATAATACGCGGGCCGGCAATCCGGATAACCCGAGCTGTCCTGTTCCACCGCCCCGATGAACACCGCCTTCGCGCCCAGCACTTCGGCCCAGCTCACCGCCGCCGCGAGAAAATGCGCATTACGAAACGGAACATACGTAACCGGAATCCCTGCCCCGATTCCCGCTCCGCTCGCCGCTGCTTCGGGCACGTGAATCCGCGGATCCGTCAGCGCCGACCCGCCAATTCTCCGGAAAAGATCCAGCCGCAGCGGCAGAAAGTCGCGGAACTCCAGCGCATCGGCCACCGCGTGCGCCGCCTCCATTTCGCGCTCCTCGGTCCGCTGGCCATAGCTACAGTGCAGCGCGTAGGCGTCGAACTCCCGCGCTGCCAGCGCGGCGCATACACAGGAGTCCATGCCTCCCGAAAGGCAAACCACAGCCCGTTCGCGATGTCCGATTTCGCCCCGCTGGACCACTCTTTATCCTAGCGCGACCTGTGCCCTCAATGCGCGGATCGCCACCCCTCAATCCGCCTTGACACGAAACCTCCGGTACGCCACCACCCCCAGCACAATAAACAGGACCAGCGTCAGCACTTGCGCCACCTTCAGCGGCATCTCTTGCCCCGTAGGCGCCAGCGCGTGCAGCCCGGGAATCTTCTCGAACGACTGCACCACCAGCGCGAAAAAATTGAAGAACTGTGCCAGAACTGCCGTCACCACATACGTCCCGCGCCAGGCTCCGCCGAGCTTTCCGCCATAACGCGCCACCACAGCGAGCAACAGCACAATCATCGACAAAATGCCGAGCACAATGCCTGGCGTCACGCCGTGAAACGGAAACATAAACCCGGTAATGCTCGTCAGCGCCGTCGTGATCAGAAACAGCTCCGTCCACAACACCATCTTCTTCGCCGCCATCATGCCAAAAATCACCAGAAATCCCGCGGCAATCCCAACCAGGCTGATCGCCACATGCACCTGCGTAAACTGCGCAAGAGTCATCCCCAGAATCATCGCGTCCATCCTTTCTGTCTTGATCGTTCAACGTCGATTTGCCATTTCGCCGCGTTGCACCTCGCGGCCATTGTAGGCCCGCTTCGTTGCGGCTAACCGTTCCGTCCGATTGACATCCCACCCCGCAACGCATACCTTCGGCTCTTGCGAAAATACTTCGTTTCCTGAAGGAGTTTCCGGCATGCGCCGCTCCGCCTTTCTTCTTCTGTCTCTGCTCGCCGCCACGCCCTCACTCCTCGTAGCCCAGAACGTACCGTCGCAGCCGCCTCCTGGCCAGCTCGATCCCACCCGCAACCTCTCCCAACCCGTCCTCTTCTCGTCCTTCCATCAGCCGCTGCCTGAGCAGTACATCTGGACCGCCGATCCACCCAACCTCAACCAGGCCCAGCGCGACGAGCCTCGCTATTTTCGCGTCCACCTGCATCTGGACACCGTTCCCGAGACAGCCGAGCTCTATCTCGCCGGTTCTCGCGCCGCTGAGGTCTACCTCAACGGCTGGCAAGCTGCGCACTTCGCTACGGACCCGCTCTCGCGCCTCGAGATGCACGTTTTCCATGTCGACATCGCGCGCCAGCTCCACCCCGGCGACAACGTCCTCGCCATCAAAGCCGACCACGGCCGCACTCTCGTCGCCAAAATCGTTCCCGCCGCGCCTGGCGTCCTCGCTGCGCCCATCCTCATCAGCGGCCCTGAATGGAGAGCGTCGACCCGCAGCGCCGACCGCTGGCAGAACACCGACTTCAACGACAGCGCGTGGCCTGCGGTCGCCGCGCGCGGCTCCATCGAAGGCAACATCGACTTCCTCCAGTGGAATAACGATGCCGGCCTCTACGACTGGCCTGGCTACGAAGGCGAATCGCCGTTCTTAGCCCACACATTTCTGCCCGCCGCTGAGCTGCACGACGTCTACGCTGGTCAGGGCAGCTTCGAAAACACCGACGCGCTCACCACGGCCACCGACAATTCCGCCCATGAATTCACGGTGAAATTCGCGGCCATCCGCTCTCTTGACGAATTTGTTCCCGCCCTTACCCTCGACTTCGGCCGCGAAGTCGACGGCCGCGTGCAGATCGTCTCCGATACCGACGCGCCCGCCATCGTCTCCGTTGCCTACGGCGAATCCCTCGGCGAACTGAACAACGAGCCCTACCTCGGCAC
>JBAVUB010000072.1:0-1785 GCA_049696575.1 Acidobacteriaceae bacterium
CCATCATGATTGAACATCCTCTCGCCGAAGCCCTGACATTCGATGACGTTCTCCTGACACCGGCGTGGAGTGAAGTCGCCCCCGCGCAGGTAAGCACCCTCACTCGACTCACCAAGCGCATTCCCCTCACCACCCCTCTGCTCTCCGCCGCCATGGACACGGTCACCGAATCGCGTATGGCCATTGCTATGGCCCAGCAGGGCGGCCTCGGCATCGTCCATCGCAACCTCACCATCGACCAGCAGGCTGGGGAAATCGACAAGGTCAAGCGCTCCGAATCCGGCATGATCGTCGACCCCGTCACCATGGCCCCCGAACAGCTCATCTCCGACGCCCTCGAGGTCATGCGCCGCTACAAAATTTCCGGCGTCCCCGTCACCCGCCACCGCAAACTCGTCGGCATCCTCACCAACCGCGACCTCCGCTTCGTAACGCGCACCGACATCCCCATCTCCGAAGTGATGACGAAAACCGACCTCATCACCGTGCCCGTCGGCACCACCCTCGAGCAGGCCGAGGACATCCTCCACCAGCATCGCGTCGAAAAACTTCTCGTCGTCGACGAAAACTACGACCTCAAGGGCCTCATCACCGTTAAGGACATCCAGAAAAAACTGAAATACCCCAACGCCTCCAAGGACGAGCAGGGCCGCCTCCGTGTCGGCGCCGCCATCGGGGCTACCGGCGATTTCCTCGAGCGCGCCGCTGAGTTAGTCCGCAACCGCGTCGACGTCCTCGCCATCGATTCCGCCCACGGCCATTCCTCTCGCGTCCTCGACGCCGTTCGTGAAGTCAAAAAGCGTTTCCCCCAGGTCGATCTCCTCGCCGGCAACGTCGCCACCAAAGAGGGAACCGAAGCCCTCATCGACGCGGGCGCGGACGCCGTCAAGGTCGGCATCGGCCCCGGCTCCATCTGCACCACCCGCATGGTCACCGGCGCGGGCATGCCCCAGATCACCGCCATCAGCGAGGCGTACAAAGCCGCGCACAAGCACGGCATCCCCGTTATCGCCGACGGCGGCATCAAGTATTCCGGCGACATCACCAAAGCCATCGCCGCAGGCGCCAGCGTCATCATGATCGGCTCCCTTTTTGCCGGCGTCGACGAGAGTCCCGGCGAAACCATCCTCTACCAGGGCCGCTCCTTCAAGGCTTATCGCGGCATGGGTTCGCTCTCTGCTATGGCCCAGGGCGGCGGCGAGCGCTACTTCCAGGGCACCCACGACCTCGACATCGACGACAACAACGAGAGCGTCGTCAACCGCGAACGCAACGGCAGCTCCAACCGCCTCGGCAAGTTCGTCCCCGAAGGCATTGAAGGCCGCGTCCCCTATCGCGGCGCGCTCGAAGCCATGGTCTACCAGCTCATCGGCGGACTCCGCTCCGGCATGGGCTACGTCGGCGCCGCCACCATCGAAGAGTTGCAGAAGAAAGCCCGCTTCGTCCGCATCTCCTCCGCCGGACTCCGCGAGTCCCACGTCCACGACGTCCTCATCACCCGCGAAGCGCCGAATTACCACGTCGAGTAGCAAGCAAATCTTCAGAAGGATAATCCGGGTGCCCCATGTCCCTGCAGTTGGGGACATGGGAAGCGTGCGAAGCACGCCTCTTTCCCCCGCATTAAGCCTCACTAAAAAAATCGCCCCCAACCCCATCCCACCCCTAAAATGAAAACGGCATGGAGACCACCCTCACCGCCGCCACCGAAGACGAGCGCCTCATCCGCTGCTTCGATCCCCACGCCACCCACGCCGAAGGCGCGCACGAGCATCTCGTCCTCTCGCC
>JBAVUB010000073.1:0-21630 GCA_049696575.1 Acidobacteriaceae bacterium
GACGTGAAGAGGCGCGCGGCGAGCTGATGGCAGGCGGTGAGGAAGAGAAAGATGGAGAGCGGATCCGCCACCAGGAGGATCCACGACAGGGGCGCATGACAAAGGCGGATGATCGCCGCGATTGTCCAGGGGAAGAGGGACAGGTTTGTGAAGGCTGCTGGGAAAGCCGCGTTGAGGGGGTAGAGGGAGGGATCGAGAAGGTGGCGGACGCCAGCGACATAGATGCCTGCGTCTACGGCATAAGGGTGGTAGCCATGCATGAGGAAGACGACGGGGGTGAGCAGAAGGGGGCCGAGGGACGAAGAAATGGGGCGCGGCTGATGGTGGTCCGGGGAATGCCCGTGGATGACGCGCGTGGGTTTGGGCGAGGTGTTGAGAGCGGGCGCAGTCGGCATTCGATTACAGGCTCTGTTGTACAAGGTCGCTGGCCTGGGCTGCGAGGGCGGGGTCGTCACCAAAGCCCTCGAGCCAGCGGACGTTCGGTTCCCGACGAAACCAGGTGAGCTGGCGTTTGGCGTAGTTGCGGTGCGCCTGGCGGGTTGCGGCGATGGCTTCCGGTTCGGTGGATTCGCCGCGCAAGACGGCGCGGGCCTGGCGGTAGCCCAGGGAATCGAAGGCGGGCGGAGATTCGCCATATTGAGCGACGAGAGCGCGGGTTTCTTCGACGAGGCGGTTGGCGAACATGGCGGCTGCACGAGCATCGATGCGGGCGTAGAGATCCGGGCGTGGTGGGTTGAGTCCAATGCGGAGGATGCGAAAGCCGGTGAGCGGGTCGCGTCCCGCTTTCCAGGCTTCGGTGAGAGGCTGGCGGGCAGCGAGGCAGACTTCGATGGCGCGGATGAGCTTGGGTTGGTCGTTGGAGTGGATGCGCTGGGCGGCGGCGGGATCGAGGCGGCGCAGAAGACGGTGCAGCCATCCCGGACCAAGGCGATCGGCGCTGCGGCGAAGATGGTCGCGGGTTTCTTCCGAGCGCTGCGGGCCGGCAAAGAGGCCTTCGAGGAGGGCGCGCAGATAAAGGCCAGTGCCGCCGGTCACGATGGGCAGACGCCGGCGGGAGGCAATGGCGGCCAATGCCTGACGAGCGAGACGCGAGTAGTCGCCGGCGGTACAAAACTGGGCTGGGGTAAGGATGTCGATGAGGTGATGAGGGATTTCGCGGCGCTCCGCGGGTGACGGCTTGGCGGTGCCTGCTTCCATGTCGCGGTAGACGGCGACGGAGTCGCAGCTGACGATTTCCGCATGAAAGCGGCGGGCGAGGGTAAGAGAGAGCGCTGTTTTGCCACTGCCGGTTGGACCGAGCAGCACGACCAGAAGAGGCTCCATAGAGATCCATTGCCCCGGCGAACGGACAGCGCTTACGGGGGACCCTGAGGAGCCAGAGTAGCAAAGCGGATGCTGGCGCGGCGGTGAGCTCGGGAAGGGCCGCGAGTATGCAGGGACCCGGCTTAGTCGTCTTCAGCGGGGCGGCGACGCGCTGCGGAGAGGGAACTCAGCGATTGGCCATGCCGCGAGCGTTGCGCATGGGCAGAGTCGGCCCGTCGCAGGTGAGGAGCGGGTGGTCTGCCGGGACAATTTTCCGCACAGGGCGGGGGCGGGCAGCAGGTGCGACGGGATTCACCTTGATGGCGGTGGTGGGATGAAGAGGAAGAGAAGGAGCCTCGGGCCCTGGGTTGTATTCTTTTCGGCCACCGATGGCGGCGACCATAGCGGGCGTGGCAACCATTGCAACGAAGGCTACGGCAAAAATCAAGTCATGCATAACAGCACGTCCTCGGAGAAAAGGAGCAACTTTGCCTCTCTGCGCCATTCAGTATGACGTTCGGGCAACTCCCTGGGTATAACACTTCCATGGAGGGTCGAGCAGTGCTGAAGTACTCATTTGGGCGTTACTTATGACGGACGTACCGAAACTTTTGTACTGGATCGCAGAGCTGCCCAGGGATTGGTGCAACCCGCTGAGCGCGACGTTTTGTACGGGCGCGAAGAGGCTTTACTCCACTTGTTCCTTGGCCTTATAACCGTCGCGCGCGATGACGTCGTATTTGACCGGCTTGTGTTTTTCGTCCTGCATGCGCAGCGGGTGGCCTTCCTGATCGACGAGTTCGATGCGGATGCGCCGATAGGTGCCATCCATCTTGATGTTCGATGGCTTGTAAGTAATCTGATACTGGTTACGGATGGATTCGTTGATCGCGGCAAAGTCGTCGGGAAGCTCCGCGGTGAAGCGAGGCTCAAAGTACATACCGCCAGTCATGCGGGCGAAGCTCTGGAGTTCGTTTTGGGCCTGCAGCATGGTGATGCTGTTCATGCGTCCGCTGGCGAAACCGCCGCCTCCCATGATGCCGGCGCCGCCGGTGGCGATGGAGAAGATGGTGACGTTGGGGGTCGCTTTGATCTTCTGGAGGGTCTTGTCGAGGGTGATTTTGGAGAAGGTGTCGAGACCAGAGGAGACGAGGATGATGTATTTGCGGCCCTCGATGCGGGAGAGCCGGTCGAGGGTCTCATAGAGGGCATCGAACATATTGGTTTCCGACCAGGTGGGCATCTGGAGGGACTGGACCGCCTGCTGGATCATCATTTTGTTCTGGGTGAAGTCGGTCAGGATGGTGGTGTGCATGTCGTAGGTGACGACCGCGACGTAGTCGTCGGGGCGCAGCTGCTCGGTGAAGGCCAGGGCCGAATTCCACATGTCGAAAATGAAGTTCCAGCTGTTGGAAGCGAACTCGACCAGCAGAACCGCGGTGATGGGCGCTTTGACCTGACGGAAGCTGACGATGTCCTGGGGGATGCCGTCCTCGAAGACGCGAAAATTATCCTCTTTGAGATTCGGGATGAACTGATGAGTTTTTTCAGCGAGGACACCGACATCGACATTGACGACGGGTACGTCAACACGGAGCGAATAGTTGTTAAGGCCGGGAGGGTTCTTCACGGTGGGCTCAGGAGGGGGAGGCGGCGGGGGCGCGGATTTCTTCGGAATGGCAATGGGGCCGTTGTCATTGCCGGGACCACCGGCTTCCGGAGCGGTCTGGTCGGACTGCTGAGCGGGTGTGGTTTGCTGCTGCTGCGCCGGCGGATTCTGGGTTTGCTGGTTGCCGGGGGTCGATTGCGGCTGCTGGGCCCATGACCAGCGGGTGGGCAAAAACGTCTGTAAGAGCAGCAGGACGGCAGCGGTGGTCACCGATCTACGCAGTTGGGATACCCTCATGGAAAGACCTCTGGAACAATCTTCGTGCCGCGGGTGCCCTGGCGGCAAGCGCGAGAGAAGCTTAGTCTATGGACGTGTATAAGCGCCTGAAAGATATCCGCAAGGGAATGGCCGCAGCGGCGATGGCGGCTTGTGGGGTGTTTTCCGCCCCCGGCCAGGCCCAGACCGTGCAGCCGGTCAGCGCAATGGCGTTGCCTGCTACCCCCCCCGCAACGACGAAATTCTTCCCTCTGAGCGAGATCCATAAGGGCCTGCAAGGGGTGGCGTACACGGTTTTCGAGGGAACGAAGCCGGAGCCGATGGGCGTGGAGATTCTGGGCGTGCTGCACAATGCGCTGGGCCCTCGCCAGGACATGATTCTTGCGCGACTCGAGGGCGCGAAGCCTGAATACACCGGCGTGGTGGCGGGGATGAGCGGCAGCCCTGTTTATATCGATGGGCGGCTGGTCGGCGCGCTGGCGTACCGGATCGGCATGTTCAGCAAAGAGCCGATCTGCGGGATTACGCCGATCGGTTCGATGATGGGCGTGGAGGCGCAGCATCGGGCACCGGCAACGGAACTGGCTGGCTCCGGGGATACGGCTCCCAGCGAGCCGGGCGCGGGGGCGATCAGCAGCGGGGCGGTTTCGGGTGCGCTGATTCAGCCGATGGACACTCCGCTGGTGTTCAGCGGCTTCAGTCCGGCGGCGCTGCAGCTCTGGAAAGAGCATGCTCCTGCGGGGATGATACCCGTGGAGGGAGTGGGTGGTTCGGAGAGCAGCGAAAAGCAGGCGGATCCGCTGGTTCCCGGCTCGGCGGTGAGCGCGGTGCTGGTGCGCGGAGATCTGGACATTGCGGCCACCTGCACGGTGACCTACATCGATCCGAAGAAGATGCTGGCGTGCGGGCATCCGATCACACAGTTTGGACCGGTTTCGATGCCGATGACGAAGGCGGATGTGGTGGCAACGCTGCCCTCGCCGCTGGAAGCTTTCAAGATCATCAACACAACGGAGACGGTCGGCTCGATCACGGAAGATCGCGAGTCGGCGATCATGGGCGAGTTCGGAAAACTGGCGCACATGATTCCGGTCACGCTGCGGGTAACGCGCGAAGGAGCGGGGCCCGAGCAGGGCAAGGAGCTTGAAGCGCTGCACTTCGAGGTGATCGATCAGCCGCAGATCACGCCAATGGCGGTGATGGTGGCGGTCTATCAAGGGCTGATGCAGGAGAATACTTATTCTGCGCAGACGACCTACCATGTACAGGGGTCGGTGAAGCTGAGCGGGTATCCTTCCGTGAAACTGAACAGCCTGGTGGCGCCGACAGATGCGCTGCCGGCGAACCTGCAGACCGCGCTGGCACTGGGGGAGCGCTTCACACGACTGTACGATAATGCCGCTCGGCGGACTCCGATCGAGAGCGTCGATCTGGAGGTTGCGGCCATTCCGCGCAGATTGACTGCGGAGATTGAGAGCGCGCACACCAGCCGCGTGGAGGTTCACCCCGGGGACACCATCACAGTGGAAGCAACGATTCTTCCCTGGCACGGTGAGCGCCGTAACGTGCGGGTTCCGGTGAAGCTGCCGTCGAACCTGCCGGAGGGTCCGGTGCGCCTCCTGATCAGCGACAGCGGCACACTGGATCGGCTGCTGCAGCCGCCGCAATTCAACGCGCAGCAGCTGGACGTGGCCGCGACCATTGCCCAGCTGAACAGCGTGCACACCAGCGATCAGTTGTACGTGACGCTGCTGGCTCCGGAAGCACAGGCGGCGGTGGATGGACGGACACTGACAGCGATTCCTCTGTCGATGGCCAACGCGCTGGCGCCGCTGCGGGAAAACAAAGGCATGGCGCTGAATGGGGAGTCGGCGGTCCCGATGGCGTCGCTGCCGATGGATGCGGTGGTGACCGGCCAGCAGGTGGTGACGCTGCAGGTGGAGGATCAGTAGGGTTCTGTTTGTTCACATGCGGACAGGAATTGCCGCGGGTGGACAATCAGACGAGCTTTGGTTTCGGGGAACGGTATTCTATGTCGCTGGTTTTCTGGTTCTTAGGGACGGACCGAGGTTGGTCAGGGATGGACCGAGACGTGCATCTTATATAGCCCCAATACAGGAGGCGTTTGATGGCTTACGTTGAACGGATACGTGACATGATCACCCAACCCCTTCTCGAGGAGATCGTCCGGCAGAGGACGGCAGGGGGATGGCACCTGGTTTCGCTGGAGTGGCGGCGAGAGCTGCCGGATGCCGAAGCGCCCACCGAAGGCGCGTTTCCAGAAGATATTCCTTACGGCCTCCGCATTTCGGAAGACTGCAAGCGGCTGGAGGTGGATCCCAACGAAAACCAGGCGCTGCTGCAGATGATGGAGATGCTGGTGCAGGATTTTCCATTTTCTGCGATCGTGAGCGACCTGAACGAGAAGGGTTTTCGCACGCGGGATGGGCGGCGCTGGAGCCCGGTTGCCATTTTCAATATGATTCCGCGGCTGATTGATGTGGGCCCGCGCCTGTTCTCGACCGAGGAGTGGGAAGTGCGGCGGCAGAAGTTTGCCCGCATGACTTAGTCTTTCGCGATTGAGTCTTCCATCGAGAAGAGGGAGATTTCTGTCTTCCTCTGCAACGTGTCTTCGCGAGGGCGTACTCCGGCTGCGTTCTGCGCATCCTATCTGGGAAGAACGACATTCAAATCGAGCCGTCGACCGGCGGCAAAATCCCCGACACACAGGAGCGAGACATGAAGGTGTTTTCTGCGAATCTCGACAATCTTCGCAAGCTCTACATCAACCAACTGCAGATGCTGTTATCGACCGAGCAGCAAATCACCGAGGCCCTGCCGAAGATGAGCGACAAGGCGGTGGATACGCAGCTCAAGCAGGCGTTTCAGTCACACCTGCAGGAGACCCAGATGCACGTGAAACGGCTCGAGCAGATTCTGAATCAGGTTGCCGGAGAGGCAAAGCCGGTGAAGTGCAAGGTGATGGCGGCACTGGCGACTGAGGCGGAGGACATGGTGAAAGACGCGGCGGATGACGCCGTGCGCGATGCGGCGCTGATCTCCGCGGGGCAACGCGTGGAGCACTACGAGATCGCGGTCTATGGCGCGGTGCGCCGGTGGGCCCAGCTTCTGGGGGAGAAGGCACACGTGGAGCTGCTGGATAAGACGATCCAGGAAGAGGGACACGCGGATCATCTGCTGACGGAAATTGCGGAGAGGGTGAATCCGTACGCGCAGAAGGCTGCATAGTTGCGACGGAGCGAAGGAAAGGGCCGAGCTGAAAGGCTCGGCCCTTTTTCTGTAGGGGAAGCGGTTGTGATGCGGCTCCCCCGAGGGAGGGAAAGGGAGAGCCGCACCGGCGGTGGGAGGAGTGAGCGATGCCCGGTTCCTCCTGGTGAGAGAGCGGGTCAGGCCGCGGAGTGCGGACGGCCCTGGTATGCTGTTTCGGCAGTCTGCGCCCGTGACACTGGTTTCCCGGTCGCGGTGGAGAGAGCCTGCAGGAGCCTGGTGCCAAGGGGGGAACCGAGGCCGGTGCATGGATCCCACCCGGGCGTGGCCGAGAAGGCGCCGTTGTTGCCGGTGGTGATGTCGCGGAAGCCGTTGTTCTGGTTGATGGCGTAGAGGGAGGGGTTGATAAATCCGAGGCGCGCACTCAGCATCTGGTTGCAGCGGGCCACGAGACCGGCCCACAGGGGCGCGACCACGCTGGTACCGCCGATGACCAGATGCTCGCCATCGACGAGGATGGTGTAGCCGGTATCGGGATCGGCGTTGCCGGAAGTATCGGGCACGCCACGACTGGGCTGGGTGGCGACGGCAGACTGCCATTCCGGACGCTGGAAGAGGTTGCTGTATCCTCCCCCGGTGGCTCCGCCGGTTGGGCCATCATTCCAGACCGTCTCATTCTGGATGACGCCGTTGGCGGTGATGATGCGCGTGCCACCGACTCCCAGGACATGGGGGCAGGAGGCGGGGAAGTCGACGTGGTTTTTCGTGCCAGGGACTCCGTCGGTAGTGCCCTGGTCGCCGGATGCCGCCACGACGGTGATGCCCAGCAAAGCTGCCTCCTGGGCCACCTGGTCGAAGCATTCCATGGATTGCTGTGTCCAGGTCTCCTCTGGATTGCCCCAGCTGAGGGAGATGACGGATGGGGTATGGATCTGGTCGTGCACCGCGGTGCTGAGGGCATCCTGGAAACCGCGTGCCGTATTGGAGGTGAAATAGATGGCCATCGAAGCGCAGTTGGCGACGGCTCCGGCGATTTCGATGTCGAGCATGACCTCGGCATCCGCGCTGTTGGGCGTGCTGGGCCGGTTGTTGGCATCGTTGACGAGAACCGCGCGGACGGGCGGGTTCTTCAGATTGAGGTTGCGGAAATATTGCTGCAGATCAGCGGGCCGGAAGCCCCCGCCCAGCTCGATGATGCCGATCGTCTGCCCGTTGCCGTCGGCGTCGCGCGGGAAGTCATAGAGCGAGGCGACCTGCACCGGAGTGTAGGTTGTAGTTGCGGTGCGGGAGGCGAAGGTGCGGTTGGTGTTGCGCATGCGGAGATGAGGATGGGCGACGGGGCGGTTGTCGAGGCCGAAGACCGCCTGGATCAGCGGTGCGTAGGTCTCCGGAACCTGAACGGCGCCGGTATGGCTGCGGTAGGTGCCGTCTGGATGCTCGAAGCCGACGAGCTCGACGGAGAATGCTTTTTCCATGTCGGCCGCGGTGCCGGCCATGGTGACGGTGCGGCGGAGAACCTCGTCGCCGCGCTCGAGGACCTGCAAATTGTTTTCGCGGGCAAACTGCTTGATTTTGTCGACGCTGGCGGGATCGGCTCCGTAGGTTCTGGCGAAGTCGCTGTGGGTCATGGTCTGGCCTCGATGCTGCGCGAGGGTCAGGGTTTGACGGTGCTTCAGGATCACGGAGATTTCGATGATCTGATGCGGAGAAGTTGGTCCGATGGCACGCGCTCCGGTCATGGGAGTGTGCTCGGTGCCCTTCAAGGAAACTTTCTGGGTTCTTGCCATGGTGTTCCCTCCTCTTGAAAGAACTGTGGTTCACCGACGTGGACTTGGGGGAGTCGACAGGCCGACGCGGCGGTCCCTCACTACCGGCACGGCGGGCAGAGTCAGAGGCTCGGGACCTGCACCCGGGCATGCACTGTGCAACGGATTGTCGTTCGCGTTTACAGCGGACCTTTTCACCAGCCGCGCCAGCGAGCGAACTGGGCCGCGCGGGGTTCCTGGTCAGGGGCTGGATGTGGCTCAGCCTCGCAGGGGAAACAGACCTGGGACACATCGGGGAAAATGAACAACGCTTGCCCCGCTTTTCAGGGGCGTATCCTGGCGGGTGCGGTTCTCCTGCCGAAAAGGAGAATCACCCGCCAGGCGTTCTGCATGAGCGAACTCGATGAACGGGTTCGGCTCCGCAATGGAGAGGATGCTACCCCCGGCAGGGCAAAAGCTGAAAGTTACGAAAGATCACTATTTTCGCGGTTGTTGAAATCTTCGCGCCATTTGTCAGGAAGAGATTGAGCGGAAGATCGCGTCGCTGATTTGCCGCCTCCGTCCGGGTTTACACAGGGACGGTCGGATTGCGGCGGGGACGCCGATTGGCCTGCAGGATTTTCTTACGCAGCCGCAGGGACTTCGGCGTGACCTCGACCATCTCGTCGTCGGCGATGAATTCGATGGCCTGTTCGAGATTGAGAAGGCGCGGCGGCGCGAGGCGGATGGCATCGTCGGCGGTGGACGCGCGCATATTGGTAAGCTTCTTCTCGCGCACGACGTTGACGTCGAGATCGTTGTCGCGGGAGTGCTCGCCGATGACCATGCCTTCGTAGACTTCCACGCCGGGAGGAGTGAACAGCACGCCGCGATCTTCGAGGCCTTCGAGCGCGTAGGCAGTGGTGCTGCCAGGACGATCGGCAACCAGCGCGCCGGTTGGGCGCTGCGGGATTTGTCCCTGATGCGGCATGTAGCCGTCAAAGAGGGAATTCATGACCATGGTGCCGCGCGTCTCGGTGAGAAGGTCGCTGCGCAGGCCGATGAGGCCGCGGGAGGGTACGCGAAACTCGAGGCGCACGCGGCCGTAGCCATGGTTGTGCATTTTGACCATCTCGCCACGGCGGGGGCCGAGACGCTCAATGACGGTGCCGATGAAGGCCTCGGGAATGTCGATGGTGAGGTGTTCCACGGGCTCCATAAGCTTGCCGTCGACTTCTTTCGTGACGATCTCCGGACGGCCGACCATCAGTTCGTAGCCTTCGCGGCGCATCATCTCGATGAGAATGGCGAGCTGGAGCTCACCGCGGCCCATGACTTTGAAGCTGTCGGGGCTGCCGGATTCCTCGACGCGGACGGAGACGTTGGTAAGCAATTCTTTTTCGAGGCGCTCGCGGAGGTTGCGCGAGGTGACCCATTGGCCTTCGCGGCCGGCGGTGGGCGAGTTATTCACGGAAAACTGCATGGCGATGGTGGGTTCGTCGATGACGATGGCCGGCAGCGGCTCAGGCGTCTCGGCGCTGGTGATGGTTTCGCCGATGGTGATGCCTTCGACCCCGGCGACGGCGACGATGTCGTCAATCTCGGTTGCCTCGATGTCGACGCGATGGAGGCCGGCGAAGCTGAAGAGCTTGGTGATGCGGGTCTTCTGGAGCGAGCCGTCGCGTTTGGAAATGGCAACGTCGTCGCCGGTGCGGAGCGTGCCCTGGTAGACCCGGGCGATGGCGAGGCGGCCGAGGTAGTCGGAGTAGTCGAGATTGGCGACCTGGATTTGCAGAACGCCGTTGGGATCGCCCTTGCCGGTTGGAATGGTGCTGAGGATCGCATCGAACAGCGGCATCAGGTCGGTCCCGGGCTGGGCTGGATCAGGGCTGGCCTGACCGAGCTTGGCGTTTGTATAGAGCACGGGGAAGTCGAGCTGATCCTCGTGGGCGTCGAGATCGATGAAGAGGTCGTAGACCTCGTTGAGCACTTCCTGAGGGCGCGCGTCGTGGCGATCGATTTTATTGATGACGAGAATGGGCGGCAGCCGGGCTTCGAGCGCTTTGGAGAGGACGTAACGGGTTTGCGGCAGCGGGCCTTCGGAGGCGTCGACGAGCAGCATGACGCCGTCGACCATTTTGAGGGCGCGCTCGACTTCGCCGCCGAAGTCGGCGTGGCCGGGCGTGTCAACGATGTTGATCTTCTCGCCTTTGTAGAAGACGGCGGTGTTCTTGGCGAGGATGGTGATGCCGCGCTCGCGCTCCAGTTCGTTGGAATCCATGACGCGATCGGCGACGGCTTCATTGGCGCGGAAGGTTCCGGCCTGGCGGAGGAGGCCGTCGACCAGGGTGGTCTTGCCGTGGTCGACGTGGGCGATGATGGCGATATTGCGAATGGCGCTCAAAGATTATTCCTGGTGTGAGGGTGATGGCGCGGCATGCCGGAAGTGGAACTGATCAGCGAAGGGGCGCGGCGGGATTACCGCTTGTCTGGGTCGCCGAGGGCGTCGTCGATGGAAGCAAAGAGGGCAGCGAGGTCGAGACGGAGGCCAGAGGTTGGGTCGGCAAAGGAGGCGGTTTCGATCCAGCTGCCGGAGGAAAAATCGAAGCCTCTGCGGGTCGCGGGGTCAACCACCCAGACGTTGCGGACGCCCATCTTCCGGTAGTCTTCGAGGCGGTCCAAATAGCGGCTGACGCGGTCTTCGGGCGAGAGAATTTCGATGATGGCGACCGGCGGAGTCCGAACGACCTGTTCGCGCGGAGCTGAGATGGAGAGCACGCAGACGTCAGCGACGCGAAAACGCGTGGGCGATGCCTGAATGCGAAGTTCCGGGTAGGCGATGAGGCGCAGATCGCGCTCATGCTCAATAAACCATCTGAGCAAAGCTCGCTGCACGGCTGCGTGATCGAGTTCGCCCAAGTTTCGCTCCTCGATGACGCCATCGACGTAGTCGCAGTCGGGCCGGTAGCTCGTACGGAGGTACTCGCTGGTGGAAATCCGGAGCGGGGTTGCGGTTGCCATCTTCCTCTTAAGTTTAACAGCGATGGGCAACACCTCATGAGGCGGAGTGCGTCTCCTCTAAGGAGAGGGAACGGGGCGCGGCGCACAGGAGGGTGATTTATGAATGTATGGATTCGCCGCACGATGGGTGCGGGAGCGGGCATCACGCTGGGTTTGTTGGCCGGGGCAGCCGTTCTGGCGCAAAGCCAGGCATCATCCCCGGACAGCGCGACGCAGCCGCAGCGCAAGATCCAGATGGTGCAGGCACAGGCAACGCTCGACAGTACGCTGGATGCGAAGAAGGCGAAGCAGGGCGAGCCGGTGACGGCGAAGCTCGAGGGTAGCGTGCAGATACCCGATGCGCAGGCCCTGCCGAAGAACACGGTGCTCGAAGGGCACGTGGACCAGGTGCAGGCTTCGGAGCACAAGAGCGATTCCCTGATGGTGGTCACCTTCGACAAGGCCAAACTGAAAGGCGGGCAGGAATTGCCGATCAAGGCGACGATCATCGCCGTATCCGAGCCGGCCATGATGGCGCAGCAGGCCGCAGCGGGAACGCCCGCCAGTGAGGGAGCGCCGATGCCGAGTTCAACGCCCACGGGAGGCGGAGCGCCTTCAGGAGGCGGATCGATGGCCGGGGCCTCCCCCAGCGCCCCGAGCCCGCAACCGATGGATCTGCCGGCGGCCGGGTCAGGTACTCAGCAGACCGCGCAGAAGACCGGCGTCCCGGATGTGACGCTGAAGAGCGATATTCACCAGCACAGTTCGGCGACGTTCACCTCAAAGGGCCGGAACGTTCATGTGCCGGACGGAACGCAGATGCAGGTGGCGCTCACGATTATTCCTCCGGGGGTGACGCTGCAGTAAGGTTCTGAGCGTGGAGCGAGCCCAGTAGTTATTCGTAACGCAGCGAGTCGATGGGGTCCATGGCTGCAGCGCGATTGGCGGGCAGCGTCCCGAAGATGACGCCTACGCTGGCTGAGGCAACGAGCCCGATCACCGCGGACCAGCCGGAGACGGGGACACGATAGCTAGTGAGGAATCGGACGGAAAAGGGGATGGCAAGCCCGATCACCGCTCCGATGAGGCCGCCAAAGAGGGAGACAAAGACGGCTTCCAGCAGGAACTGCAGCTTAATCTCACGGCGGGTGGCGCCGAGCGCCTTGCGGATGCCAATCTCGCGGGTGCGGGCTCGCACAGTGGCCAGCATGATGTTCATGATGCCCACGCCTCCGACCGCCAGGGTTACCCCGGAAACGAGCAGGAGCATGGCAGTCAGCGCATTTACGACCTGGCCAGCGAGGGTGATGAGGGCGGTCATGGTCTGGGTCTGATAAACCGACGTAGGCTGGTGGCGGCCGTCGTTCTGCACGACGGAGACAATCTGTCGGGCGGCGTCCTCCACGTCGTTTTGATCGCGGATGGAGAAGTACATCTCCTTCACGTTGTCGGTGCCGGTGAAGTAGCGGCCGACGGAATAAGGAATGAGGATGGTCTGGTCGGCGATCTCGGTTTCGCCGAAGGTCTCGACGCGCTCTTTGAAGGTGCCGATGATGGTGAAGGGGATTCCGCGGATCTGAAAAGTGCGGCCGATGGCTTCGCCGGGGCTGCCGAACATGGCGCGGGCAAAGGGCTCCGTGACGACGGCCACTTTGCCGTGGGCGGTCTCGTCCTCGTCGTCGAAGAAGCGGCCAGCCAGGGTGACCAGGTTGCGCACCTGGCGATAGGGCGGTTCGACACCCAGCACAAGCACCTCTCTCACGACGCCGCCGCCGAGGCTGATGTTCTCGTGCATCTCCAGCACTACGGAGGAAGCGGCGATCGAGGGCACCTGTTCATCGATGGAACGCTCGTCATCGAAGGTCAAAAAATCGGATTGGACGTTGGTGACGGCGCCGGACCCGCCGCCGGCGTATTCGAGTTCGACAAGGTTGGTGCCGATGCCCTGGATTTCGCTGAGGATGTACTGGCGTCCTGTGGCAGAAATGGCAACGACCAGAATTACGGAAGCCGTGCCGATGACCATGCCCAGCGCAGTAAGGACGAAACGCACCTTCGACGAGCGAAAACTGTCGATGGCCAGCTTGGCGATCTCGCTGAGCATGATCGTCTGCCGGGCGCTGGCGATGGTTTTCTCAAACGTAAGTCGACGTGTTCGCTCTGAAACCATGTACTTCTACAGGATGCCATAGCGAGTGCATGGGTTCAGACGATTTGGCGAGGGTTAGGGCGCGGGCAGAGGCGACAGAGCGCCGCTGCCCGCTGAGAGTGCTCGAGATCAAAGCGCAACGGTGACGGCTTTGACTTCGGTGTAATTGTGGAGAACTTCTTCGCCCATTTCGCGGCCCCAGCCGGACTGTTTGTATCCGCCGAAGGGCAGGGAGGCGTCGAAGACGTTGTGGCAATTGACCCAGACGGTGCCTGCGCGCAGGCCGCGAGCGACCTTGTGAGCGAGGCTCAGGTTCTGCGTCCATACCGATGCAGCCAGGCCGTAGACCGTATCGTTGGCGCGCTTGACGATGCGGTCGACATCCTGGTCCGAGAACGGTACGGCACAAACGACGGGACCGAAAATCTCCTCCTGAACGACCTTCATGCGCGGGTTGGTGTTGGTGAGAACGGTGGGCCGCACAAAATAGCCACGCTCGAAACCGGAGACCGGCCCGCCAGCGGCGATCTTCGCGCCCTCGCTGATGCCCGATTCGATGTAGCCGACGACCTTGCGATATTGTTCGTCGCTGACCAGTGGACCCATCTGGCAGGAGGGGTCGAGGCCGGGCGCGAGCTTGATATCGGCGGCCACTTTGCTGACACCTTCGACAACCTGATCAAAGACTTTCTCGTGGATGTACAAGCGCGAGCCGGCGCAGCAGCACTGGCCGTGATTGAAGAAGATGGCGCTGGCGGTGCCGGAGACGGCCTGATCGATCGGGGCGTCGGGGAAAACAATCGCGGGGGACTTTCCGCCGAGTTCGAGGGACACTTTCTTCAGGTTGCCTGCTGCGGCTTTGACGATGAGCCTGCCGACCTCCGTCGAACCGGTAAAGGCGACCTTATCGACCAGATCGTGCGCGGCGAGCGGCGCCCCGGCGCCTTCTCCATAGCCGGTGAGCACGTTGACCACGCCCGGCGGGAAGCCGGTTTCGTCGATCAGCTGCGCCAAACGCAGCCCGGAGAGCGGCGTTTGTTCGGCGAGCTTCAGCACGATGGTGCATCCGCAGGCCAGCGCGGGAGCCAGTTTCCACGCCGCCATGAGCAGCGGGAAATTCCAGGGGATGATCTGCGCGACCACGCCGATGGGCTCACGCAGGGTGTAGGAGTGGAAGTCGTAGCCTGAAGAAAGCGGCAGCGTTTTCCCCGATATTTTGGTCGCCCAACCGGCCATGTAACGGAACATGTCTACGGCCAGAGGCACATCGGCGACCCGCGCGATGGTGCGCGGTTTGCCGTTGTCGAGCGATTCGATCTCGGCGAACTCCTCGAGGTGCTGTTGGAGCAGGTCGGCGAGCTTCCAGATCATGCGGCCGCGTTCGGAGGGCGACATGCGCGGCCAGGGGCCATCGTCAAAGGCGCGCCGTGCGGCCAGGACTGCCCGATTCACGTCCTCTTCTTCGGCTTCGGGGACCTCGGTGAGGACATCGCCGGTTGCCGGGTTGTAAACGGGGAAATTCTTGCCCGAAGCCGCTTTGACGAAGCGGCCATCGATATACATCTGGTGGAGCTGAGAAACAAAATCAGCGGTGGCGCCGCTGATACGGGGATCGATCGCAATGGTTGCCATGGCTTAACCTCTTGTGCAATCGGTCACGACCCGGCACTGGAGCGGAAAGGTGAACGAGCCTCCGGTCGGGAAGATGCCACTCAGTTGTCTCTTTTCCAAGGGCCGACGCGCGCCGGGTTTTGCACGCGAGAACACTACCACCGCAGGATGTGCATCGGCGAGGGGGGCGGGAGGTTTTCAGTGAAGACGCCGGGCATTCATCAAAAATTGACGTTCGCGCGCTGAGCTGCAACCGGAGCAGATCGATGCCTGCCGCTTGATTCAGATTGGGAGGATTGCTGGCGGAGAGAGAGGGATTCGAACCCTCGATAGAGCTTTTCAACCCTATAACGGTTTAGCAAACCGCCGCCTTCAGCCTCTCGGCCATCTCTCCGGCTCGGTTGTGGCCAGTATATAGGAAGAGCTCCGGGGCGGGGCGCCTTCCGGATTTCCGCAAGGATCGCCCTTCGCTGCCAACGTTTTCTGCGGTCTCTTCTATGTCGAAAACGACGAGCGGGCGCTCTGAACGCGGCTGTTGTGGGCGCGTAAGAGCAGGACCTACTTCTTTGGTCCCAGCTCAACCAGCTTCTTTCCCCGCGATTCCTCGTAGTTACGGACGGCATACATGACACGATCACGCGCGTGGGAGGCGTCCTGCCACCCCTTAATCTCGACACGTTTGCCTTCAAGGTCTTTGTAAATGGAGAAGAAGTGGGTGATTTCCTTGAGCATGTGCGGATAAATCTCGGAATAGTTCCACACATCCCGATAGCGCGGATTGTTCTTTCCCACGGCGAGGACCTTCTCGTCCAGGATGCCCTGATCGAGCATCTGCAGCAGTCCGATGGGACGCACCTGCATCACGCAGCCGGGAAAGCTGGGCGCATCGACCAGCACCAGCACGTCGAGAGGATCGCCGTCATCGCTGAGGGTTGAGGGCACGAAGCCGTAGTCGCCGGGATAGTGCACCGGCGAGTAGAGGTTGCGGTCGAGGCGGAAAACGTGCAGTTGCTTGTCGTATTCGTACTTGTTGATGCCCTCCGCCGGAATCTCGATCACGACGTTGAACACCTCAGGCGCTTTGTCGCCCACGGGGAGTTCCAGATAATTCGTCATAGGTGAAACCAGTATCTCTTATCTTTGGATGGCGAGATTGGCCGAGGAGCGGGGCGGGAGGCGCCTGCATTTATAATCGGCGACAATGAAGGCTCATGTCTATGTGACGCTGAAGAAAACGGTCCTCGACCCGCAGGGGCAGGCGATACACAATGCGCTGCGCAAGATGCGGTACTCGGGAGTGGCGGATGTGCGCCAGGGAAAGCACTTCGAACTGACGCTGGAGGATGGGATGCCGGAGAGTGCAGCGCGCGCGGAAGTCGAGCGCATCGCCCGCGAGGTGCTGACGAATCCGGTGATAGAGGAGTTTTCTTTCCGACTGGAATAGGCGGTCAGCGGCACGGATAACGGTTTGCGTGGCCTTGACGGCCGCGATTCTCTACAACTTTCGTCGTCTGCTGGTTAACTGAACCCCTGGGGTACGCTAGAAGATTATGTGCGGCATTGTCGGATACGTCGGGAACAGTAAGGAAGTCGTCTCCATCATTATCGAGGGACTGCGCAGGCTGGAGTACCGCGGCTACGACTCCGCGGGAATCGCCGTGGGTGGCAATGGCGACGGGTTGCAGCTGCGGCGGGCGCCGGGCAAGCTGCGCAAGCTGGAGGAAGTGCTGCACGAGCGGCCCGTCGATGGGACCTTTGGCATTGGCCACACGCGGTGGGCGACGCATGGTCGACCCACGGAAGAGAATGCCCACCCGCATCGTGACTGCACCGGGCGGTTGGTGGTGGTGCACAACGGTATCGTCGAGAATTATCTTGCGTTGAAGCAGGAGTTGATCGGCCAGGGACATAAATTCGTCACCGAGACAGATACAGAAATAATTGCGCATCTGATCGAGCAGGAATTGCATGCGGCTGCGCGCGGCGGTAAGGCGATTCTTCTGGAAGACGCAGTGCGCCGCTCCGTCAAGCGGCTGACCGGGGCGTTCGCGATCAGCGTGCTCTCTGCGGACGAGCCCAATAAGATTGTCGCGGCCCGCAACGGGCCGCCGGTCATCATCGGTGTAGGCGATGGCGAGTATTTTGTTGCGTCGGACGTGCCTGGGATCCTGCATCACACTCGTGACCTCTATTTCCTGGCCGACGGCGATATGGCGGTGCTGACCACAAAGGGTGTCGCACTGACCGATTTCGACGGCAATCCGATCGAGCGGCCGCTGCAGCGGATTCTGTGGGATCCCATTCAGGCGGAAAAAGGCGGCTACAAGCACTTCATGCTCAAGGAAATTTTCGAGCAGGCGCGCGCCATCCGCGACACGACGCTCGGCCGCATCTCGCTGGACACGGGCAAGGTTTTTCTGGCCGAGATGAAGATTCCCGATGAGACCTTCCGCAAGGCGCGTAATATTCACATCGCCGCCTGCGGAACCAGCTGGCACGCCGCGACTGCGGGGAAATTCATGATCGAGCGGCTGGCGCGCTTGCCGGTCGAAGTCGACTATGCCAGTGAGTTCCGCTATCGCGACCCCATCGTCGACGCGAACACCGTCGGCCTGCTGATCACGCAGTCGGGCGAGACCGCCGATACCCTGGCAGCGCAGCGGGAGATGATCCAGAAGGGCGCGCCCACTGTTGCGGTCTGCAATGTGGTGGGCGCGATGATTACGCGCGAGGCTCATGGGACGATCTATACACATGCGGGGCCGGAGATCGGTGTCGCATCGACGAAGGCATTCACGGCGCAGCTGGTCGCGCTGTTTCTTTTCGCCGTGCATCTTGCGCAGGTACGCTGCACGATCAGCGAAGACGAGAGTCGTTCGCTGCTCGATGCGCTCAATCATCTGCCTGGCAAGGTTGAGGAGATTCTTCGCACCTGTGACGACGAGTGCGAGCCGCTGGCCCGCCTGTATTCGAACGCGCGCGATTTTTTGTTTCTGGGACGCGGTATTCATTACCCGATCGCGCTCGAAGGCGCGCTAAAGCTGAAGGAAATTTCCTATATTCACGCTGAGGGTTATCCGGCGGGCGAAATGAAGCACGGGCCGAACGCACTCATCGACGAGACTCTGCCGGTGGTGGTACTGGCGACGAAGGATGAGATGAATCGCGATTCCGTTCTGCGTTATGAGAAGACGCTGTCGAATATCCAGGAAGTGACAGCACGGTCCGGCAAAGTGATCGCAGTCGCCACGCGCGGCGACGACCACATCGGACAGCTCGTGGATCATGTCCTCTTTGTTCCGAGCGCACCGGAGCTGCTGCTCTCGATCCTCGAAGTGATCCCGCTGCAACTGCTGGCGTATCACATCGCCGTACGCCGCGGATGCGACGTCGATCAGCCGCGCAATCTGGCCAAGTCCGTCACGGTCGAATAGCTGGTCAGGGCGTGTAGATCAGGGCCTTTTGGCGCCGCTGCTCGAAGGCATCGAGGGCAGCACGCCAATCTTCCGCGATACGCTGCGGATCCTGGCCTGCGGTGATTGCGTCGAGAACCGTCTGATTAGCGAGCAGCGTGTTCATTTTCCGCAGCTCGAATTTCTCCGGATACAACCGAAGCAGCCCTGACGCAATTTCGACGCCCAGTTCCGGCGCATCCAGAACATTGCGATCCGTGACGAGGATGCGAACGCCATGGCAGGTCTCGCTGGCGTACGGGAAGGGCTTCTGGGGAGTGAAGTCGACCGGGACGAAGCGCACACCCGGCAACTGCCGGTGATTCAGAAACTGCGCGAGAGCGCGGGCATCAATCCAGGGCGCGCCGACCAGCTCGAATGGCGTGTCCGTGCCCCGGCCAACGGAGATGTTTGTCGTCTCGATCAGGCCTAATCCGGGATACAGCGTCGCTTCTTCCAGATCGCGCAGGTTCGGCGATGGGTTCACCCAGGTGAGGCTGGTCGAGTCGTACCAATCGCCACGCTGCCAGCCCTGCATGGGGACGACGGTCAGCGCAGTGTGTAACTGCAACTGTTGCTTGTCGTAACGCGCCAGCTCGCCGAGGGTCATCCCGTGGCGTACAGGGATGGGGATGGAATTAACGTAGCTCTCCGTGCCCGAGTCGGAGACAGGGCCCTGCACAAACGAGCCGTTGATCGGATCAGGGCGATCCAGAACGACGATCTCCGTCCCTGTCTGTGCCGCCGCCTCCAGAAAATAACGAACCACGGCTTCGTAGGTGTAGAAACGGACGCCGGCGTCCTGAAGATCGATGACAACGGCATCGAGTTTACGCAGGGAATCGAGTGAGGGGCGCCGGTCTGGGTCTTTCGTCCCATAAAGGCTGATCACCGGCAGGCCGGTCGCTGCGTCGGTCGTGCTCGGTACGTTGGGCTGGTCGTACGCGCCGCCGATGCCGTGCTCCGGGCTGAAGAGTGTGTCCAACGTCAGTCCCGGCACAGCGTGTTCCGCATCGTGGAACAGCACGTCGATGGTGCGGCGGCTCTCGGCATCGACTCCGGTCTGATTGGTCAGCAAGCCAAGCCGCAGTTGGCCGCCGCGGTGGCGAGCCATCTCCGCGAATTCCTCGAAGTGATCGTCCTCCAGGACGTCGATGCCTGTCTTCACTTCTCCATTGCGCGACGGCCAGCGACGCATCCCGCTCATCGATTCGTTATAGCCGGTGATGCGCGCAGCCAACGCGCCGCCGTCCGCATGGATGCCGAGTGCAACGGCTGCCGCATCGGCGATTTTGCCACGGAGGGACGTAATGCTCTTTGGCCCATGCGGATGGACCGAATTTGCCAGCACAATCACATAGCTGTCGCTGGCTGGATCGATCCACAGGGAGGTGCCTGTGAATCCCGTGTGGCCAAAGGAGCCAACGGGAAAGAGGGTGCCGCGATTGCTCGAATACGGCGAGTCGATGTCCCAGCCGAATCCACGCAGGGCTGTGCCCGTGGCGGGCTGTTCGGGGGAGGTCATTTTCTGCAGCACGATGCGCGACAGAGGAAACTGGCTGGAGCGGCCTGCGAGACGATCGAGCAGACTCTGCGCATAGATTGCCAGATCGTCGGCGGTGCTGAAGAGTCCCGCATGACCAGCCACGCCGCCCATCCGGCGCGAGGTTGGATCATGGACAACGCCGCGCAACATGGCGTCGCCGGGATATGTCCTCGATTTCGGCACTCCGGAGGAAATGGGATCGTGCTCATACTCCGTGGGTGCGATGTTGGGAATCCACGCGGCAGGCGGCAGGAACTGCGTGTGCTCCAGGCCCAGCGGATCCATGATGTAGCGCTTTGTGTACTCGTCGAGGGTCAAGCCGGAGAGTTTTTCAACCAGCGCACCCAACACAATGAAGTTGATGTCACTGTAGAGGAATTGCTCGCCGGGTGGTCGTAGTGGAGCGATGCCGAACCCGAGCTGATAGCCCTTATCTTTTCCGGTCCACGGCTCGTCGAGCGGCAGGTCCGGCGGCAGGCCGGAGTAATGCGTGAGCAGGTGGCGGATGGTGATGTCCTGCTTTCCATTGGCGCCGAATTCGGGCAGGTACTTCGCGACCGGATCGTTGAGCCCGATCTTGCCCTGCTCATAGAGCTGCATGACTGCGACTGCGGTCGCGAGGGGCTTGGTGAGCGACGCCATGTCGAAAATGGTGTCGGGCGTCATCGGTTCCTGGGTTGGCTCCAGCGAGCGCATGCCGTAGGCACGGCGAAATACCACATGGCCGTTGTGGCCGACGACGACCACCGCTCCGGGCAACTGATGCTCATCGACGGCGTGGCTGACGATTTGATCAATGACGGAGAAGTCGCTCTGCGCGCAGGCGGAGGACACGGAGAATGCAACGGCAAGGAGTAACGCACGCGTTCGAAGATTGCGAATCATCCCTCGACAGCCTCTTCTACTGGCGTCGTCTCTGGAAACACCATGCTCGCGCTATATCCCACGGCGCAAGTCACCAGCGATCCGATGAGAACCCACCAGGTCCAGGCAATCTTCGGAAGAACCAGCTCGCGCCCAGCGACCGGGAGCCTCAGCGCATGCGGCTGGAGCCACAGCAACAGATTGATTCCAACTCCGGCTGCCATTCCAATGATTGTCCCGCGTTCGTTGGCGCGACGGGTGAGCGTGCCCAGCAGGAAGACCCCGAGCATCGCTCCCCACAGCACTGAGGCGATCGACAAGCCAATCTCCACGACGTGGCCGCCACTGCGGGAGAACATCGCCAGGGCGAACAGCACACCGGCCCAGACGACAGTCATCAGTCGCGACAGGCGAGTGCGCATTTGCTCGGAGAGTTCCGGGTAACGCGGCAGATAAAAGTCGACGACAGAAGCAGAGGCCAGCGAATTGAGTGCTGCGCTCAGATTGGACATGGCCGCAGCGAGAATGGACGCGATCATCAGGCCAGCAATGCCAGCCGGCATCTGCTGCACGATAAACGCGGGGAAAATGCGGTCTGTTCCGAGAGAGGGTGCGATGCCCATCTTGTTGTAATAGACGAAAAGGCCTGCACCAATGAGCAAAAACAAAGCGAACTGAAAGAAGACCACTACGCCGCTCGCCAACAGCGCCAGTCTCGACTCGCGCAGATTTCTCGCCGCCAGCAGCCGCTGGACCATCAGTTGGTCGGTGCCGTGACTCGCCATGGTCAGAAAGCATCCGCCCAGAAGGCCGGCCTGAAAGGTATACGTTTGCGCGACGGACCAGGA
>JBAVUB010000074.1:0-7690 GCA_049696575.1 Acidobacteriaceae bacterium
CCTGATCGGCGCGCCGCAGAGCCAGCGCCTTCGGCACCAGCTCGCCCAGCAGCACATGAAAATACGTAATAAATGCGAACGCCAGCGGCACCGCGGCCAGATGCGCGTAGAACCGTGCATGGGGCAGCGGGCCCATCGCCTGCTCGAAGATACCCGCAATAGCCGGCTCGCCGATCCAGCCCAGCGCCAGGCTGCACAGCGTTACGCCCAGCTGCACCGCCGGCAGAAAATCCCCGAGGTTCTCCTGCAAGCGGCGCACGATGCGGGCGCCCGGCTTGCGTTCCGCGATCAGCTGCTCGATCCGCGTTTCGCGCACGCTCACCAGCGCGAACTCCGCCGCCACAAAAAAACCGTTCGCCAGAATCAGCACCACGATGGCGACGCCGTGAAAGAGGAGGAACTCCGACATATTCCCCCTCAGTCTACCGGCATCAACCTCCGTCGCGGCTTACTCGTTCCCTGCGTCGGTGCCTTTAATAAACGCAGCCACCCGATCGTGCAGCTGCTTCAGGCATTCGTCCTTCACATACACCATGTGGCCCGACTCGTACCAGTCGTATTCGATATTCGCGGCAAGCTTGTCGGCAATCGGCAAATGCTTGTCCTCGTACATGGCGGCGTAGAACGGCGTTGCCAGGTCGTAATAGCCGCCATTCACCATCACCTTCAGCTTCGGATTCATGCTCATCGCTGCGGCCAGATCCCCGCTCACGTTCAGGCTCAGCGGATTGCCGTTGTGTTTCAGATCCCATGGGAAGCCGCCACCGAAATCCGCCTCCGGCATATAGGTCTGTCCCTCCCCGTATTTCAGCGTCTGTCGCACGTATTGGTTGAACAGCGAAACGTAGGCCGACGAAATCGCCGAGCTTTGCGGATCGTAATCCGATCCCTCACTCAGCGGATCGAGCGACGGCCCGCTGAACCGCGTGTCCAGCCGGCCCGTGGTGTCGCCCGTATCGTCCTGCAGATTCTTTTCGAACTGGCCGCCCGCAATCCGCAGCTCGCCTTTCACCAGATAGTCCACCGACAGCCCGGTGTACTCGTGCAGCTTCTCGGCAATCGCCCGCTTATCGGTTGCGCTCAGGTCTGTGCCTTTCGCCAGGGCATGCGCATAGTCGCCCATCGCGAATTCCTCGACCTCCTTCATGAATGCGTCCAGATCCGGATGCTCCTGCGGCAGTTTCTTGTGGTAGCGCGCCGTCGCCGCATAGGTCGGCAGCGCCAGTTCATAGGTCAGGTCGATCCCCGGATTCGCGTGCGCTCCATCGATGTCCGTCGTGAAGTTGAAAATCTGCGACAGCAGAATCACCCCGTTCAGGTCGATGTCCTTGTCGTTCTCCAGCATGTTCGAGAGCACCGCCGAACGTGTCGTTCCATAGCTTTCCCCGAAAATGTACTTCGGAGAATTCCAGCGGTTGTACTTCGACAGAAACCGCGCAATGAACCGCGCAAACGCGTGTCCGTCTTCATCGATGCCCCAGAAAGCCTTGCCCGCGTCCTTGCCCGTCAGCCGGCCGAACCCGGTGCCCGGCATATCGATGAATACCAGGTCGCTCACGTCCAGCAGCGAATTGGCATTGTCCACCAGTTTGTAGGGCGCCCCTGGCAAGTGCGTATCGCTGGCCGTTTCCACGTGCTTCGGTCCGAACGACCCCATGTGCAGCCACACCGTCGAGCTCCCCGGTCCGCCGTTATACAGAAACGTGATCGGCCGCTGCTCCAGATTCGCATCGCGCTTGAAATACGCGACGTAGAACATCCGCGCTTCCGCCGGAGCCTGGCTCGCGTCCTTGGCCGCGCCCACCGCTGCCGCCAGATCCGTATCCGGCAGCGGCTTGCCATCCGCGCCCAGCTGCGCATCCTCCCCATCCGTCGCCCCCACGGTGATCGTGCCCGCCACTGCGTTGTAAAGGATGTGCTGCCCGCCCGCATCCAGTGCGCCCTGCGTGGTCACTTCCTGGGCTGGCTTCTCTGCCGGCTTTTCCGCCGGCTTCTCGGCGGACTTATCGGCGGGCTTGTCATCCACCGCCGCGCGCGCAAATACAGGACACAACGTAACGGCGGCAGCGACCACTGCCACCAGCAGACGAGTCGATTTAAGCATTCATGGCTCCTCGGGTAAAAGGGAATCGGTTCAGACTCGGGGGAAACGCAGATTATAGTGCCTGGCAACCTCAACTGTTCAAGCGATGTGACCAAATGCGCAATTCAATAAACGCCCGGGATGAGCCGCTTCGTTGTCTCGCTGTACTCGGCATACTCAGCCCCAAAGGCGCCGAGCAGCGCCTGCTCCTCCACGTGGATCCGGTACAGCAAGGCCAGCGTGGGCGCAACCAGCATCAGCGCCAGACAAGCCCAGTTGCGCGAATGCAGGCCCACCGCCAAAAAGCAAATCTCCAGCCCAAGATAAGAAGGATGCCGCACGACGGAATAGAGCCCGCGGCGCTGGATGGTTTGGGAGGCATGCGTAGCGACGTTGACGGTGAAGAACCTGCCCAGAGTCACGATTGCCGTGATGCGAACCGCTAGTCCAATCACCATCAGGACGACGCCGATGAGCCTGAGCCAGTGCCCGCCTGGGATGGTGCCGGGGACCGCGCGGTACACCCAGCCCTGAGCGAAGATCGATCCAAAAATGACGCCCCAAAGGATGAATTGCGACCCTCGATCCTGAATGTTGGCTCGGCTGCCGCGCGCCCGCACAAACACCGCCAGCAGGATCTCTCCGACGGCCCATCCATAGATCAGCCAAACCCACAGTGTCGACAAACTCATCCTGTCTCTGGAACCTTGCAGAAACGATACGCGCATCCCGTTTGTCGGGGCGAATTGCAGGCGAATTACCTCGGTTACGGATGCCCAAAAAGTTGCAAGCATGCGCGGGGTCGGGCTAACCCACAGTGGACGCCTTGAGTCATAATGCTTACAGCGAGCGCATTTCGCGCTTGCAGGAACTTCGGTGCAGCAGGTAAAAAGGTGGCCAACGTTGGGGCACGACCCCCGGTGCCCTGTCATCCTTGCATCGAGCAGCGAGGAGCGCCGTGGCGACGATTCTAAGGCCCCGCAAATCTCATAAGTCTCGTAAACCAGCGGAAATCACCGTGACAGTTCTGGTCGGATTCTGGCAAGAAGATGGCGTGTGGAATGCGAGCGCGCTCGACCTTCCTGTCGCTGTCTTCGGTGCTACGTTTGAAGAAGCGCGTGCGCATTTCGAAGATGCGATAGTCTCGCATTTTGAAACGCTCTGCGAACTGGGTCGAATAGAAAAGACGATAAAACATCTCAGGCGTGCGGAAGAGGGTCGCAAGTTTTACGAGCGGATTCCGCCGCGGCAGGCGTTCGAAAAATACCTCGTTAATCCTCAGGAGCCGTGTCTCGTGCACGCTTAGCAGGCGCAAGTGAACAAACTGCCGGCGCAGTTGAGATGGTCCGAATTCGTTGGAGCGCTGAAGCGCCGCGGCCTTAAACAACTCAAGTCTAAGCGGGGAGCAGCAAGACAGTTCGAGAGAGCCTCCGACGGTGAAATCTTCACGTTTCACGAACCTCATGGCGGTGGCACGATTCCGCCAGGGACACTCTCGGAATACTTGCGCAAACTGGAACTCACTCGCGTGGAATTCGAAGGCCTCCTGCTCGCACAAAGCGAGCCTCTCGTGGCGGAGGAAGAGCGTTATCGACGCTCTTCAGAGCCCGACGGAACCATAGTTTCAAACTGCCTCAAATGCTTTGGCATCGTTGGAAAATCGAAAACTGAAGCTGAAGTGATCGCTGCTGAAGCTACCCATCCGTGCTGGCTATTGCCCGCTGATTCCGCCCCCACCGTCTAGCTGCTGCAAAGACTATCCCTGTGGGCTTTCAAAGCCTGTCACTACCGCTCCGGCGCGACAAATCTCACCCAGCGCGCTACCATGCTCCGTCAGAAAGATCGGGGGGAACCCATGACCCACGCAAAACTGCTGATGATCGTCGGCGACTATGCCGAGGACTACGAAACCATGGTGCCCTTCCAGGCGCTGCAAATGGTCGGCCACACCGTCGATGCCGTTTGCCCAGGCAAAAAAGCCGGCGACACAATCCGCACCGCGATTCACGACTTCGAAGGCGACCAGACGTACTCCGAAAAACGCGGCCACAATTTCACTCTGAACGCGACCTTCGCCGAAATTCGTCCCGAGGACTACGCCGGCCTGGTCCTCCCCGGAGGCCGCGCGCCCGAATACCTCCGCCTCGACCAGAATGTCCTGGGAATCATCCGGCATTTCGCAAAGGAACAAAAGCCGATCGCCGCCATTTGCCACGCCGCTCAGCTCCTCGCTGCCGCCGGCGTTCTCAAAGGCAGAAGAGTCAGCGCCTACCCCGCCTGCGCGCCGGACGTGGAACTCGCCGGAGGAACCTACGCGCCGGTCGAGATGACCGCCGCGGTCGTCGATCGCAACCTCGTCACCGCCCCCGCCTGGGCCCGCCCATCCCGCGTGGCTGGCCAAGTTCCTGACCGTGCTGAATGAGCACCTTGCAGCGAAATCAACGCCGGCCGTGGCGGCACGGTAGGAGCACAGATCGAGCCGAAACCGGGCCTGTACCACCCCGGCTCCAAACCCGAAAATATTCACTGTTTAGGCATTGACTGCCGAATCCTCACGGGCTACTCTGGCCCCAACTTCAACTCATTTGTTGCCGACTGCCAACCCGGTCCGTTCCCCTCGCCTGAAGCATCCAATCAGCGTGCAGCGAAATCGGTTGCGGACGTCGGCCATCCTTCCCAAAACCCAACTTCAGCCGCGTGGTGTACGCCCAGCCGCGTTCGGAGGTCTTTTCCTCGCCTGATGAGAAAACATCTCGAGATCACTCCCAATCTTGAGCCCCTGTTCGGGACCCGCGACGAAAATCTCAGACTCATGGAGGACGCTCTCCATGCCCGCATCGACCTCATTTCCGATGCCGTCATGGTCGAGGGCTCCGACGAAGCCATCGCCCGCGTCGAGCGCATTTTCCAGGACTATGAAGCCCTCCGCCGCCAGGGAATTCTCCTCCAAAACGGCGAGCTCAACGGCATGCTTCGCCTCGTCACCGCCGATCCCTCCGTCTCCCTGCGCAGCCTCGCCGAAAGCGGCAAGCAGCGCTCCGCAGGCATCAAGCGCATGGTCCAGCCGCGCTCGCTCAACCAGCGCCATTACGTCGAGGCCATCGAACAGGCCGACATGGTATTCGGCATCGGCCCGGCCGGCACCGGCAAAACCTACCTCGCCGTCGCTATGGCCGCGGCCGCCCTGCTCGCCAAAAAGATCAGCCGCATCGTGCTCGTCCGCCCCGCTGTCGAAGCCGGCGAGCGCCTCGGCTTCCTGCCCGGTACCCTCCAGGAAAAGGTCGACCCCTATCTCCGCCCGCTCTACGACGCCCTCTACGACCTGCTCGAACCCGAGCGCGTCGACAAAATGCTCGAGCGCAATGTCATCGAAGTCGCCCCCCTCGCCTTCATGCGCGGCCGCACCCTCAACGACTGCTTCATCATCATGGACGAGGCCCAAAACACCACCAGCGAGCAGATGAAGATGTTCCTCACCCGCATGGGCAACAACGCCAAAGCCGTCATCACCGGCGATATCACCCAGATCGACCTGCCCAACCCGCGCAAATCCGGCCTCGTCGAAGCCATGAATATCCTCGAAGGCGTCGACGGCATCCGCTTCATCCGTTTTGAAGATGGCGACGTCGTCCGCCACCAGCTCGTGCAGCGCATCATTCGCGCCTATGAAGGATTCGGCCGCTCCCAACCCGAGCTACCCCTCGACATCCGCGACGACGACGAAGAGGTTCGCTTTTCCCAGCCCCAATAACCGGCCACCCTGGGAATGCTGTGCCACCCTCACGCGCTTGTCATCCTGACGACTCGCATAGCGAGGCGGAAGGATCTGCGGTTGCCTTTCCGCTTCGGTCCACCACACACTTCCGTAGAGCCGTTCGTTAGGCCAGGTCAGTGCTCTGTGAAGGGGCACGGCTTGTGAGGCCGTTTTTGCATCAGGGCACGACCTCAGCCGTGCCGTAACCGCCGCAAAAAGGATCCGGGCTTCAGCCCCTTCAGCCGTTCAAAATTCACAGGAATCGCAGGTTGGCCGCGCAAAAACCCACAATTTTGGCACTGACCAGCCGCGCATCAATCGGCCGAAACGTCCGTTGCCGCCGACCCGGCCAGCATGACGAGATGTGCCTATTAGCGGTGTACGGGAAGGGTGAACTGACAGACCGGGTTAAACCTGAGCTCGCCCCGACTGCCAAATCCTCTTCTTGTCGCGCTGACGCATAACTACTACGACGAGAAGAATCGTGATGCAAGCGCCGCAGCCCCCAAAGAATGCGGCCAAGCCCTCTAAGACTGTGCGAGAGATTGCACCGCCAACCCCGGTACCAACCGCAACAACGACATCAGGCCCCTTCGAGTTTTCGCCATAGTCACACGCGAATAGGTACTTTCCATCTTTCGGGGTGCGAAACTCGAGAACCGAATGCCCAGACCTTCCATTCACTTCGTAAGAGGTATTTGTGCTTGGTTGGCCGATTCCTATGCTGGTGCCGTTCTGCTGGCTGGTGACCCGGCACTCCAGCCCTTCGATCGACTGACTTGTTGAATAAATCTTGCCGTTCATGACCGATTGTTCTTCGAGAAACACGGTGTACGTATCACCGCCTTTCAGGCTCAGTTCCGCCCGACCGGGAACCACAATTTGGATCAGGGAGTCAGTAACGTGCATGAGCCCATGGAATGTTGTGTAGGCAAAAAATCCTCCTCCGATCAGGAATAAAGGCGCTCCCCATAGGCATTGCCACATGCTGGGTCGTATTCGTGTCTTCTGATCCAACGTGCACCTCGGAAATCCGCCTCTATTTTAGCCGTGGCGATCTCCGAAACCGTCTCTGTTCTTCCCAGGGAAAGCCACAGCAAGCGACGCCCATAGACCGTTTTGGCATCCGTTTCCGGAGTCATCCAGTTTGTTTCGTGGGGAAGACCGGCATTGCAGAAGTTTCGGCTGCGGCGGAAAACGATCTTAATCCGTCGTGAGGCCGTTTTTGCATCAGGGCACGACCTTGGTCGTGCCGTAACCGCCGAAAAAGGATCCGGGCTTCAGCCCCTGCAGCCGTTTTGAAGGGGCACGGCTTCAAGAGCCTGCCCTGAGCGAGCCGGCGAAGCTGGCAAGTCGAATGGGTGCCGTAACCGCAGCAAAATGAATCCGGCTTTAGCCGCTGAGGGATGCCCTTCCCGGCGACTTTTTCCGCTCCCCCTGGAGCCCGCAACCCCATAAGAGGTACCATCAATCTGGGAGGGTGCAAACCCTCCCGCCTGTTTCGTGCGCCGGCCAACCGCAGAGGGCCCGGCCGCACCCAACCATGATCGTCATCGACCCCACCATACAAGTCAGATTCGGCCGCGCCCTGCGGCCAAGGACCCTCGCCGCCTTTCTAAGCGAGGCAGCCAACGCCGCCGGCCTCAAGGGCGAAGTCTCCGTCCTCCTCACCACCGACGAGCACATCCGCCGCCTCAACCGCGCCTTCCGCCGCAAAAACCACCCGACCGACGTCTTGTCCTTCCCAGCTCCCGAATCGCTCAACGGCCATCGCCCGCCAGCCGGAGACATTGCCATCTCCGTAGAAACCGCAGCCCGTCAGGCCGGCGAATTCGAACACCCACTCGCCACAG
>JBAVUB010000075.1:0-3481 GCA_049696575.1 Acidobacteriaceae bacterium
ACCATGAACTGGACCTGATTTTTGGCGGCGAGGCCGTAGCCGGTGACGGTGGATTTGATGGTGAGGGGGGCATATTCGGCGACGGGAAGGCCGGCAGTGGCGGCGGCGAGCAGGGCGACTCCGCGCACGTGGCCGAGGCGGATGGCGGAGCGCGCGTTGACGGAGTAGAAGACTTCTTCGACGGCGACGATTTCGGGGCGGTGATGCTCGAAAAGGGAGATGAGCTCGGCGTAGATGAAGGCGAGGCGTTCGGGGAGCAGGGATTTTTTGGGAGGGCAGATGCCGCCGGAGGCGAGGGAGACGAGGTGGGGAGCGCGGCTGGAGTTGGGAGAGTGGTCGTCCCACTCGACGACGCCGTAACCGGTGGTTTCGGTTCCGCAGTCGATGCCGCAGACACGCATAGGGGACCCTCAGGAGAAGCAGCAGATCGAGTGAAATTTTCTACGGGCCAGTTTATCGCAGGGGACGGGGAGAATGGTGCGATTCCGGTTGGCAGGGAAGGATCACTGCGGTGTGCGACTTTATAAGGTCGCGCAGTCGGGGCGGGACATTATTCTTCGCGGAGCAGCGCCAGGGGATCGACGGACAGGGCGCGCTGGGCGGGGATCCAGGTGGCGAACAGGCCCAGGATGCCCATAGCAACGACAACACCACTGAGCACGAGGGGATCGCGCGGAGTGGCCTGGTAGACGATGAAGGCGAGAACACGGCTGGCGAGGATGCCGAGGATAAGCCCGGCCAGGGAGCCGATGGCGAGCAGGCGCAGTGCCCGGCCCAGAGCCGCCTGGAGGACTTCTTTACGCTGCGCGCCGAGGGCCATGCGAATACCCAGCTCGCGGAGTCGTTTGCTGACGGAGTAAGCAGCCATGCCGAAGATGCCGGTGATGGAGAGCATGGCGCCCATCACGCCGAGGATACCGAGCGAGGCGCTGGCCATGCGCGGAGCAAACATGGCTCCGTTCATTTCTTCGTTCCAGGTCTGGATGAAGGCAGGGAGTCCTGAGTCGAGGTCGCGCAGTTTAGCTTTAATGGCTGCGGTGAGCTGCTGCGGATCGCGGCTGGAGCGCACTACCAGGACCGTATCGTTGCGGGGGTTTTGCAGAATGGGGAGAAACACGGCCAGCTGCGGATCTTCGGCGAGGTTCGCGGTATATTTCCCGTCTTCGACGATGCCGACCACCTGGACGAGGGCGCCATCGGGCAACTTGAAGTGGCGGCCGATGGCGCTGGCCGGAGAGCCGAAGATTTTGCGGGCGAATTCCTGGTTGATGACGGCTACGGGAGGAGCCGTTTTGTCGTCATGCTCGGTGAAAGCCCTGCCGGCAAGCAGAACGGTGCGTGCAGCCTCGAAGTAGCCGGGAGAGATTTCGTAGCGGATGGCTTCAGCGACAGCATTCGACGGGCGGAGGTCGATGGCTTTGTCAGTAAAGATGGAAGAGTCGGCCCAGCCCATGTGTAAAGGCGGAACGCTGACGAGTCCCACCTGGGTTACGCCGGGGATGGTTTTCATGGCGTCGATCATGCGCTTTTGCATGGCGGGTCTTTGGTCGTTGCTGTAACCCGCCATGCCGAGATCGGTATCGACCAGCAGGACATTCCGGGGATTGAATCCGAAGTTGGCATGTAGCGAGCGCACCAACCCGCGGATGGCAACCAGCGAAGAGGTAACGAGGACGGCGCAGATGGCGATTTGGGCGACGAGGAGCAAATCGCGGACGGTGAGGCGGCGACCAGCGCGGCCGGCCGATCCTGACTTGATGAGTTGCCAGGGATTGGTGCGAAGGACCTGACGGACGGGAACCGCGCCGAAGAGGAGCCCGCTGGCCACGCTCAGGAGCAGAGCGATGAGATAGACATTGGCATCGGGGCTAACGGGAAATTCCATTGGGAACTGGGGAAATGGCTTCCATCGGCTCATCTGGTGGAGGAGGATGACGCTGACCCACAGGCCGACGGCGCCGCCGGCGACGGAGACGAGGACGGCTTCGGTGAAGAGCTGGCGGAGGATGCGCTTGCGGCTGGAGCCGAGTGCGAGGCGGAGAGCGACTTCGCGGGAGCGGTCGGCGGCGCGGGCTGCAAAGAGGGTGCCGAGGTTGGCGCAGGCGGCGAGCAGAATAAGGCAGGCGAGAAGGGTGAGGCCGGTGAGGAAGCCGCGCATGGCGGGGGCAACGAAATTGCCATGCAGGCCTGGGCGCACCAGGGTGAAGGTGCTCTGGTCATCTTCTTTGGGGAAGGCTTTATGCAACGAGGCGCCAATCGCGCTGAGATCGGCGGAGGCCTGGGCGGGAGTGACGCCGGGCCTGAGGTGTCCGAGAACCTCAAAGAGCCAGCGATTGCCGCGGGTATTGGGAAAGGGGGCTCCGTCAACCTCTTGCGCGTTCACCACCGACACAAAGAAATCCGGAGAGAAGAACAGCAGGGTGCCGTGGAAATCGGGCGGTGCGACGCCGACGATGGTGAAGGGATGCTTGTTCACGAGGACGGTGCGGCCAATGACAGAGGGGTTGTCCTGAAAATGAGTGTGCCACCAGGCCCAGCTGAGCACGATCCAGGGCGCGCTGTTGGGGCCGTGCTCGTCAGAGGGCTGAATGAACCGGCCGAGGTAAGGCTGAATTCCCAGCGCTTGAAAGTAGTTTCCAGTGATCTCGTAAAGCCAGGTATGGGTGGGGTTGCTGCCCGTGTCCAGGCTTGCCTGGGCGATGGTATAAGCCGCCAGCCCGTCGAAGCTGCGGTTTCGATCGCGCAGGTCGAGATAGTCGGGATAGGACTGGACGATGTATTTTTCGTTGCCGCGTTGCAGAGCGTACAGGCTCTGCGCCTGGGGAACGTGGAGAGGACGGAGGAACAATCCGTTGAGCACGCTGAAGACGACGGCGTTGGCGCCGATGGCTAACGCCAGGGTGAGAATGGCGACGATGGCGAAGCCGGGAGATCGGCGCAGCTGTCTGAGAGTCAGGCGAAGATCCTGGAGGAAGATTTCGATAGTGGCGCCGCCGAGGGCTTCATGGGATTCCTCCCGGTAACGTTCGTAAGCGCCGAACTCGATGCGGGAGCGGCGCTCGGCCTCGGCGCGGGTCAGGCCGGAACGCTGGAGGTCATCGGCGCGGAGCTGGATGTGGGCGCGCAGCTCTTCGTCCATGGCGTCCGCGGTTTGGGAACGACGGAAAAACTTAGCGGCCAGCGCAGTAACAGCAGCGAGGAATCTCATGCTTGCTCCGATTGAATGGCGAAGAGGTCTCCTAATGTGATTAGGAGAGTAACGCGACCTCTCCTAAGCTGTCAAGGAGAGAAATGGCGGGCCCGTATTCAGCGGCTAAGTGCTGACCTTCGAAACGCCTTCGAGGGGGGAGGAGGCGGTGGCGTAGAGTTTGCGGGGCATGCGTCCGGCGATGTACGCCTGGCGGCCGGCGAGGACGGCGTGCTGCATGGCTTCGGCCATGAGGATGGGGTTGGCGGCGGCGGCGATGGCGGTATTCATGAG
>JBAVUB010000076.1:0-3711 GCA_049696575.1 Acidobacteriaceae bacterium
GCGCGGCGGCGGTACACAATTTCAAACTCGATGTGCAGGATCGCGCGGCGGTCGAAGCGGCGCTTGCGAATCTGCCTGAAGAGTGGCGCGCAATCGACGTCCTGGTGAACAACGCAGGGCTGAGCCGCGGACTTGACAAGCTGTGGGAAGGGAAGCCGCAGGACTGGGAAGAGATGATCGACACCAACGTGAAGGGGATGCTGTGGGTGACGCGCACGGTGGTGCCGGGGATGGTCGAGCGTGGGCGCGGGCACGTGGTGAATCTGGGATCGACCGCGCAGGACCTCGCGTATCCGGGTGGGGCGGTGTATTGCGGGACGAAGGCGGCCGTGAAGCTGATCAACGACGGGCTGCGCCAGGACCTGATGGGGACGCCGGTCCGGGTGAGCGACATCGGCGCGGGGATGGTGGAGACGGAATTCAGCGAAGTGCGGTTTCGCGGCGACACGGCGCGCGCGGAGAAGGTGTATCAGAACATCACGCCGCTGACGCCGGACGATGTGGCGGATGCGATCGTGTGGGCGACGACGCGCCCCGCGCATGTGAATGTCGCGCACATGATCATGACCACGATCGATCAGGCGAATTCGATCATGTTCAATCGAAGGCAGCCGGTAGCCGGTAGCCGGTAGCCAGTAGCCGGCGGTTGGCGGCGGCTACGCCGAAGCGGGCTGCGCGGCTTTGGCGGCGAATTTTCTACGGTAGTAGAGCTGCCAGCGAATGCTGGCGGGGATGCCGATCATGGCGGGGCCGAGCCAAATCCACCAGACATTCCCGAAGTGCGGCGTGAGATTGACGACGGTGAAGGCCGTGAAGGCGGCGATGTAGCTGGCGATCATGCTGCGCATGTGAACGAACCACCAGAACTGCTTGTCGGCGGGCGGGTGCAGGAAGATGCGGATCGAACTCGCGGCAAGAAGCACCCCGATGAGACCAAAAACCACCATGACCTTGCCCATGCCGCCGGTCATGCGTAAATGAAAGGCTCCCAGGACGGCCAGTGTGGCGCTGGTTCCGAGGGTGATGAGCGCGGCAAACCAATCAATGAAATGCGGCTTGTCGCTGTGCCCGAGCCGCTTCAGGCTGAGAATGCGGTAGCCCGAAAAAGCCGCATAGAAGCTGAAGACCGCGACGAGCGCAAGGAAAAGGATGGGCAAAACGATGGAGAGAAACAGGGCGGTAGCGGCCACAACAGTCATCGCCCAGAAGTAGATCTTGCCCCAGCGGCGGTGGGTGCGTCCGCCCTTGGCGGCGAGCAGAGCGACGGGAGCGCAAATAAACGCGAGGGCGCCGGCAGTGATGTGCAGGGCCAGGATAGCGCGCAGATAGAGGGGCGAGTGGGGATGCATCGGTCCTCCGGAGCGGAACAGGCTCAGACTGCTCGAGCGTGGATTACGCAGGGGGACGATGAGAAGTTCCCGCCAGGCGTGGCTGAGCGCGAGGGGCCGCAGGGGAGCCGACAGAAAGCGAGGAGTGCCTCAGAGCGCGGCGAGTTTGGCTTCGATTTCAGCGAGAGCGGCCTGGAGGGCTTTGCGGCGGATAGGGCTGGAAGTGCGCTCATCGAGAATGCGTTCGCGCTGGATCTCCAGAGCCTCGCGTTCGAGAGTGCGCGTGGCCTTGGCGGCGTCGGCGGCATCCTGACCGGTTTTGGCGTTGGTTGGTGGCTCGGAAGAATGCTGGTCGACCTGCTCTTCCACGGACTTGCTTTCCCATCCTCTTGCCATGACCCATGGTAGCCCGGAAAAAGCGGGTGTACTGTGATTTGTTCTCGTCCACTGCGCGTTTCCACACACTGTAGTTACGTTCGCGATGACGGCGGGCGAGGAAGCTGCATCCGGCGCGAGCCGCGGAGCATCGGTGAAAAGCATGAAAGCCTGGCGCATTTCTTCTTTTGGCATTGGCAAGCTGGAGTTAGTGACGCTGCCTGATCCAAAGCCGCAGCGCGGCGAGGTGGTGATCAAAGTACACGCGGTGTCATGGAACTTTCGTGACCTGATGGTGGTCGAGGGACGCTACAACCCGAAGATGCATCTGCCGCGGATCCCCTGTTCAGACGCGGCGGGCGAAGTGGTCGCGATTGGCGAAGGCGTGACGCGCGTGCAGGTGGGCGATCGCGTGAACGGCATCTTTATGCAGAACTGGATCGACGGCGAGCCGGATGGGACGAAGATTCGCGGAGCGCTGGGCGGCGACATCGATGGCATGCTGGCGGAATATGTGGCGCTGCGGGAAGAAGGAGTGCTGCGTTTTCCAGAGCATTTGTCGTATGAAGAGGCGGCGACGCTGCCGTGTGCCGCGGTAACCGCGTGGAATGCACTTTTTCACGCTGGCGGAGTAATCCCGGGAGTCACCGTGGTAATACAGGGAACGGGCGGAGTGTCCACTTTTGCACTGTTGTTCGCGAAAATGCTGGGAGCGCGTGTACTCGGCACGTCGAGCAGCGACGCAAAGCTGGAGCGCGCAAAGGCGCTGGGACTCGATGAGGGAGTGAACTATCGCCAGCATCCTGAATGGGATAAGTGGGTGGTGGAAAAAACAGGCGGGCGCGGCGCGGATCTCATTGTGGAAGTGGGTGGAGCGGGAACGCTGATGCAGTCGCTGCGCGCGGTGCGGATCGGCGGTGCGGTCGCACAGATCGGTGTGCTGAGCGGAAAAGGGGAGGGGGTTGAAATCTCGTTACTGTTGCACAGGCAGGTTCGCCTGCGCGGGATTTATGTAGGATCGCGAGCCGATTTTGAGAAGATGAACCGAGCAATCGCACAGCAGAAATTGAAACCCGTGGTAGATGAGGTGTTTAGCTTCAGCGACCCGTCGTTAGCGTTGCGTCGTATGGAGTCAGGGGCTCATTTTGGGAAGCTGGTTACTTCCGTGACGCACTGAAAATGTTTGTTGCAATGGCGACATTTTGCCGCAAGATGCATCTCAAGGAGTGCTCACAGAAGGTAGTCACAGCACGATCAGAAGGACCAGAAAGAAAGGAGCTGCTCACGTTATGAACTTCCTGATGGCCTGCCTGCAATCGGTTCTCGATTTCTTCGCAAGAATTTTCTTTGGCTGCACGCATTCGAGGGTGACGCGCCCGTTCACAATCGACGAGGAGACGTACGAGGTCTGCCTCGATTGCGGCAAACAGATTTTCTACTCCGCGCAGGAAATGCGGCCGCTGACGCCGTGGGAAATCCGGCGGATGAGGACCGCGCGAGCGGGTGGGGTAAAAGTGGTTCCGATCAACACTCCCCTTCCGCATCTGGTTCCACGGGATCAGAAGCCCAATATCGCGGCATAGCAGTTTCTCCTTGTTGTTCTTCTTTAAGGGAGCGTTCCGACGCTCCCTTTTCACTTTTGTGGGACAGCGGCCAGGGGGCTGGGGAGGCTAAGATAGACACTGGCTTTACCCCATGGGTCGTGTTCTAACAAGTCGGGTGCTGCTGGCGGTTCTGGCTCTGGGCGTGGCCGGATGCGGCAGCATCAACTACGCCGCGCAGGCGGGGGACGGCAGTTTTTCGCTGAGCGCTGCGACGCGGTCGACGGGGACGAATGGGCAAATCGCGCTCCATGCGATGTTGCCGTCGGGCGATGCAGCCAGGGTGACGTGGAAGATTGCGTCGGGAACGAACGCGGCGACGCTGGGGCAGGGCAATGTCGATGCGGCGGGCGTTTACACTGCGCCGGGCTCGCTTTCGGCCGACGGCATCACGGTGCGGGTGGACG
>JBAVUB010000077.1:0-6994 GCA_049696575.1 Acidobacteriaceae bacterium
ACGAACTGCAAGCGCGGCTGAAAGGATTCCAGGCGGAACTGCACACGAATGCCGAGGCCTTCGGCGCGCGGTTCGAGTTCGAAACCTATCGCCGCTATCTGGCCTGCGTGCGGGCGCGCATCCAGCGTACGGCGGGCAAGTTTGACTCCGATCCTGAAATGCTGGAGTCCGCGCTGGCTGGGCTACCGGCGTATTGCTCCGCGGGCGATTTCCTCGAGGACCTCGCCGTCGTGCGCCGCAGCCTCGCCGCCAATTGCGGCGCTCGCCTCGCGGAGACCCTCATCGACCCTCTGCTGCTCATGGTCCGGACCTTCGGGCTGCACCTGCACACGCTCGACATTCGCCAGCACGCGCGCGTTCATCGCAAAGCGCTTGAAGAAGCCTCGGCCTGGTGCGCGCAAAACGGAGCCGCCGCGCCGGAAGCGCTCACCCCCGGCACACGCGACGTGATCGAAACGTTTCGCGTGATCGCGGAGATCAAGGCCGGATGCACCCCCGAAGCGATCCGGCACTACATCGTCAGCGGCGCGTCTTCCGTCGAGGACGTAACAGCTGTGATCTGGCTGGCGCGGCTGGGCGGAGTGGAAATCGCCGGTCGCGGCGGCGACCCAGGCCTGATGCCGGTGCCGCTTTTCGAGTCCATTGAAGACCTGCGCAACGCGCCACGCATCTGCCGCGAGCTGTGGAGCTCGCCTGGGTACGGCAAGCTGCTCGCCTCCTGGAACAACACCCAGGAAGTCATGCTGGGGTATTCCGACTCCAACAAAGACGGGGGCATGCTCACCAGCACGTGGGAAATTTTCTGCGCCCACCGGGCCCTGCATGAGGCGGCGCGCGAATGCGGCATCCGCCTGCGCCTCTTCCATGGCCGTGGTGGAACGGTGGGACGCGGTGGCGGCCCTACGCATCGCGCCATCTACGCGCAGCCCATCGGCGCTTTCGATGGGCAGATTCGCATTACCGAACAGGGCGAAGTCCTCAACTGGAAGTATTCCGACGTCGTCCTCGCCGAGCGCAACCTGGAGTTGATGATCGCCGCCTCGCTCGATGCGCTGGCGCGGCCCAACGCGCTCCTTCCCGATGAGCGCTACTCCGGCGTCATGCATCCCGAATGGGAAAGCGCTTTCGCCGAGCTCTCGGAGATTTCGTTCCGTTTCTATCGCGAGCACATCCTGGCGGACCCCGAAGTTCTGTACTACTTTGAAGTCGCAACCCCGGTTGCCGAGCTGGAACACGCGCGCATCGGCTCGCGCCCCGCGCGACGGCCCGGCCAGATCAGTTTTGAGAATCTGCGCGCCATCCCGTGGGTATTCGGCTGGACGCAGAGCCGCCTGCTGGTCCCCGCCTGGTTCGGCGTGGGCACTGCGTTCACCGCGTTCGCAAACAAACCCGGTGGCACAAAGCTGCTCCGCGAAATGATGGGCGATTTTCCCCTCTTCACCGACGTCGTGCGCAACGTGGAAATGGCGCTGGCCAAGGCCGACCTGGGCATCGCCTCGCTCTACGCCTCGCTCGTGCCCGACGCCGCGCTGCGCGACCGCGTCTTCGGCTTGCTCAAGCTGGAGTTCGAACGCACCCGCGAAGCGGTCCTGGCTGTCACCGGGCAGCGCGACCTGCTCGAATCGAACCCAGTCCTGGCGCGCTCCATTCTGTTGCGCAATCCCTACGTCGATCCCATGAGCCTGATCCAGGTCGACCTGCTGCGCCGCAAGCGCGCCGGCGAAGATACCGACGAGGTCAACCGCGCGATTGCTGGAACCATCAGCGGCATTGCCGCGGGGCTGCGCAACACAGGGTGATTGCGGCAGGGGCCGTTTCCCGAAATGGAAGGCGTCCGCGTTGCGTCCCGATTCCGGAACGCGTCTGTGAGAATTCTTATCTTTCCCCTCCTCTCTCCGGCGATTTCCTTTTAGGCTCGGCGCATGGAGGAACCCCTCATGCAACCGGCCGCCAATCCCGATGACATCCACACGATTCTGAGCCGCTTTCAGACCTGGGCCGATCAGCGGCCGGCCAGTGGCAACGGCAACGGGCATAAGAACGGCGTCGGCGCCCTCGAAGGACTGCGCGAGATTGCCTACGAAGAGGCGATCCGGCAGCACCGCAATCGTCGGGCAGCGCAGAGCCAACGGCGCACCAGCTCGCCACGGGCATCGGCTTCGCCCGTTCCGCATGAGGAACAGAACCTACAGGCCGAGCCCGAACCGGTCGCGAAAGTCCCGTCCCCATCGCCGGTTGACCTTGCGGCGGCGAAGATTGCCGAAGTCGCGGCGGCGAGCAAGCTGGAACCGTCGTCGCCGTTGAGTAACGATGTCCCACAGGATTCGGCGCTAGTCGCGACCGGAGTCGTGGTAGAGCCAGTCGCGAGCGATTTGAAAGTGCGGACCCCACGGGCGAAGCGCGTTCTTGTGGCACTTCCGGCGAAAAGTGAGGGCCCCGCGCCCATTCCGGCCCTCGCCACCAACGGGATCATCGCCGATGCCCCTCTGGACCTGCTGAAAGCGCTGCCACAACACATTCCAGGCAGCGCCGTCAGAGAACGCCGTCCGAGACCGACCACGATGGCAGCTGCACCAATCCCGGCACCCACGATGTCAACGCGCGCCGCAGTCCATGCCAAGCCGACCTTGAAGTCTGCAGCCCGCAGAAAGCCAAAGACGCCGGCCAGGACTGCTGCTGCTCCCAAAACCAGCGCCCCACTCTTGACCACGAAGCCTCTCATCGCGAAGCAACAGCAATTCCGGCAGGTATTGGCGAAAACTGTGCTGCAGGCAAAGCCTAGCTCCGCGCCGAAGCCCGCGCCCAAAAAGGAGGCTATTCCGGATCGCACGCAACGCATCACGACGCGCTTTTCTCTCGCGGAACAGCGCCGCATCGAGAAACAGGCAGCCGTCGCCGGCCTGACCGTCTCCGCCTGGCTGCGGCATTGCGCCCTGTCACCGGAAACAACGCCGGTGCATCCGAAGAAAGCACAAGGAGTAGCGAAATCCGGAACCAAGCACCGCAGAGCAGCCGCCCCGAACCCCGCCCACGTGGCGTTATTCTCCCAGCCAACGAATTCCGCACTCGGGAACTGGCTGACGCTGCTGCGGCAAAGATTCTTGTCTTCGCCGGCGCGATTCTCTGAGCAGGCCTAGGCGGCGCGGCCCCGCTTTTCGGGTAGCCCCGGTCTGAGGCTATTCTCCGGCCGCACCCGCATGCTGCTGCTGGATCTGCGTGGCCTTGTCGTTTTCAAAGGTCACGCTCCAGTGCTTGCCCCCGGCGTCGTACACGACGGTGCGGTTCCCGTAATTCGACGAGTCCGATTGCTGCATTACGCCCAGCGCCATGGCGGTCTCCAGCTCCGTCATCCCAGCCCTGGGCTGATGCTGGTCGATCGCCTGCCACAAATCCGCAGGCCAGAACTTGTACATCTGGTGCGGATCGTCGTAGTAAAGAACGTTGTCGCAGTACCAAGTCGAATCGCCCCCCTGCATTGTGCCGATGGCGGTTGCATATTCCTTCGCATCGCCCGGCAGGGTGAACACGGCGAAAGCCTGCGCGGCGCCGCGCGGGACCCTCGTGGGCAGATCAGCTGGAAATTTCTGTGTGACGATGTCGCGGATGTCCAGCCGCTGCACGCTGGGCAGCACGCCGGCCTTGTGCGCGAAATCGATGCGATGCGCGGCATACGGATAATAGTCCAGCTCGTAGCCAGCCTGCACCCAGACAGGCTTGCCGATCAGATCGCGCGCCGACTTCATGTCGTCGATGTACAGTTTCCGCGGCTGCACCATCTCCTCGTCGGAAAGATGACGCTCCTCGGTCTGCGGCGGCACAACCCCAGGCTGACTCCGCGCCACATGGATGCGCCAGATGCCGATGGCGGCGATGAGAACCGCAGGCACAACGATGAGCGTGAGCTTTTGCCAGGTCTTCATGGTTTCTCAGCCTATTTTGATGCACGATGCAGGCCCGCGATACCCGAATCCTGCTTGTTCGATTCAGCTACGACGCCAGACCCTTGCGCGCCAAATCCGCCAGCGCCAGCGTCAGCAGCCGCGAATCGTTCAAAGATGCTGGCCGCCGCACTGTGATTCCCAGGTTAGCAGCGAACTCGCGGAAGCCAATGTCGATGTCGTAAAGAATCTCCACGTGGTCGCACAGAAAGCCGATCGGCTGAATGATCAGGTTGGTCACGCCCTGTTGGCGCAACGCTGTCAGCGTGTCCTCGACGGAGGGTCCAAGCCACGGGCCGCCTGACATGCCCTGGCTCTGAAACGCGAAGAACCAGTCGTCGGGCGTGAGCCCGGCAATACGGCTCGCCACCAGACGGGCCGTCAGCTTAGCTTCTATCGGGTACGGATCGGGCGGCTCTGGCGGGTTGCCCGGACTCGCCTGCGGCGCCGAGATCACCGTCCGGCACGGCACGCTGTGCGCCGTGAAGAGAATTGGAACCTCGGCCTCAACCTCCGCACTGAGGGCGTCGCGCATCGCGCGTAGCCGTTCGGCAAACGCATCGGCAAGCAGCGGATGGTCCGCCCAGTCATCGAGGAAGCGAAGAGCGAGCGCCCCCTCGGCCGCGGCAAAGACCGCGCGCCGATAAAGCCCCACGCTGGTCCGCGAATTTTGTGGCGCAAGACAAATCACCACCGCGCGGCTGATCCCGTCATCGCGCATCTTCCGCACCACATCCGCGATATAGGGCTTCCAGTTGCGCATGCCCACGTAAACCGGGACGCCAATTTCATCAGCAAGAAGCCTGCCTTGCTCCAGCGTCAGCCGCGTAAGTGGGCTCCCGCCGATCAGCGAGAACCGATGGCGCACTTCTTCGACAGCAGCCTCCGGAAGCTGCCGACCGCCGGTGACCCGCAGCAGATATTCGGGAATTTCGTCGACAGAATCCGCCGTGCCATGCGCGAGCAGCAAAACCGCATCAGCCATGGCGGGCCTCTCTGTGCGCACGCGAGGGCGCAACATATTCGCGTACAAATTTCACCACCGCCTGCACGTTTTCGACCGGCGTTGCCGGAACAATCCCGTGCCCGAGGTTAAAAATGTGCCCCGGCCTGCCGCCGGCCTGCGCCAGAATCTGATGCACGCGCGTGCGGATCAGCTCCGGCTTCGCGAAGAGGGTGATGGGATCGAGATTGCCCTGCACCGCGCAGGCGTAATCCAGACTGTGCCACGCCTGATCGAGAGGCGTCCGCCAGTCGAGTCCCAGCACATCGGCGCCGGTCTCGCGCATGGCAGGCAGCAGACTAGCCGTATCGACGCCAAAGTAGATCACCGGTACGCCCAGCCCCTGAACTTCGCGCACCAGCGTCCGCGTGACAGGCAGAACGAAATCGCGGTAGTCCTCAACACTCAGCGCACCCGCCCAGCTGTCGAAAATCTGCATGACGTCGGCGCCTGCGGCCACCTGCTGCGCCGCAAATTCGCGCAGCACGATGCAAAGCTTGTCCAGCAGCATGCGCCACGCGTCGGGCTGCCGATACATCAGTTTCTTGGTTTCGATGTAATTGCGTGAGCCGCCTCCCTCGATCATGTAGCTCGCCAGCGTGAACGGCGCGCCGCAGAACCCAATCATCCCCAGCCGCTCTTTGAAATGAGCGACCACCCGCTGAATCGCCTCGCCCACATAGGCCAACTCGCTGGCGCGCGTGGTCAGCAGCGCGCCGATCGCCGCTGCATCGCGCAGCGGACGATGGATCACCGGCCCTTCGCCCGCCTGAAACTCAAAATCGAGCCCCATCGACTCGAGCGGCAGCAGCAAATCCGCAAAAATGATCGCCGCGTCCACGTCCAGTTTCTCGGCGGCGGTAATCGTCACCTCGGCGGCGAGCTCCGGACGCTTGCAAATTTCGATCAGCGAATGATGACGCCGCACTTCCATGTATTCCGGCATGTACCGGCCGGCCTGGCGCAGAAACCACACCGGGGTGCGGTCCACCGGCTGGCGCAAACACGCGCGTACGAACCGGTGCGAAGAAAGATCGGGGACGTTTTCGGACATGGAGGGTACGAGAAGAAGGTAGCAGGAACCCGCCGCACTCGGAAACCTCGGCCCGGAATCGAACAGCGGACTCCGGACCGGAGCGACTTTCGTCCCTGCCTCTAATAGTTGGTGTGCTGCCAGGACTACCCTATGCTGCTTTTTTCGACGAAGATTTCTTCTTCGGAACCTTCGCTCCGGCTTTCCGCGCCTCCGAGAGACCGATCGCGATAGCCTGCTTGCGGCTCGTGACCTTCTTCCCGCTCCGTCCGCTCTTCAGCGTCCCGCGCTTCTCCTCATGCATGGCGCGCTCCACTTTCTTGCCCGCCATCGGACTGTATTTTCTGTGTGAAGACTTCTTCTTCGTTGGCATTCAACCGTCTCCCTTCTGCTGTATGGGAAGCAACGCAGGCGAGCCAGGTTGTGCGGGGGCGTGGGGAGAGGCGCCGGCAATCAGGATCAGCTGACAGCCGCTTCGGCCGGCAGAATGTCTTCGACGTCCACCCACTGCGTGGGATACTCGCCGGTGTAGCAGGCAACGCAATAGCGATTCCCCTCGCCGCCATCGCACGCATTACGTAACCCCTGCAGTGACAAATAGGCGAGCGAGTCGGCTTCGATAAAGCGGCGTATCTCCTCGATGCTATTGTTGGCCGCAATCAGCTCGGACTTGCGTGGCGTATCGACCCCGTAATAGCAGGGAGAAATGGTCGGCGGACAGCTGATGCGCAGATGCACTTCCGTGGCCCCCGCCTGGCGTACCATGCGCACAATCTTCCGGCTCGTCGTGCCCCGGATGATGGAATCGTCGATCAGGATGATCCGCCGTCCCTCCAGCAGATTGCGCACCGGGTTCAGCTTGAGCTTCACCCCAAAGTCGCGCACGCGCTGCTCCGGCTCAATAAACGTGCGCCCGACGTAATGATTGCGGATCAACCCAAAGCGGAACGGGATGCCACTCTCCGCCGCGTAGCCGATCGCAGCCGTCACGCCGGAATCCGGCACCGGCACGACCAGGTC
>JBAVUB010000078.1:0-2176 GCA_049696575.1 Acidobacteriaceae bacterium
GTTTCGCGATCACGCTCGCCACCAGTCCGCTCGGCCTCGCCGCCGCCAGCGCCGAATACCACCCAGGCGTCGGCACATACGTCTCGCTGTACGACTGCAGCCGGCTCTTCACCGCCTCGTAGCTGCCGAACCAGAACAGCTTGTCCTTGATGATTCGCCCGCCCACGCTCGCCGCCCACTCCCGCTGCTGCTGGTCGTCGCGAATCGCCGGCGCGAACACCCCCGGCGTGCTCGTCGGTCCGCCATATGGCTGATACGCATTTAGCCCCGGCTCGTCATACTGGAAAAACGCGCTGCCGTGATAATCGTTGGCGCCTGACTTGGTCACCGTCAGAATGTGCGCGCCCACGCTGCGCCCCAGAGTCGCATCGTAGTTTGACGCCAGAATCGTGATCTGGTTCACGGCCTCGATGCTCGGCGTCACAATCGTCGATCCGCCGTGCAGCAGGCTGTCCACCGTCACCCCATCGATCTCGTACGTGTTCGAGGTCACCCTCTGTCCCGATGCCGAAATCTGAATCTGGTTCTCCGTCTGGAAAATTCCCACGTTCGACTGGTTCTGGCTCGTGTTGTTCGGCAGCGCAATCGCGCCCCCGCTCCCCGACCGCGCGCTGTCTCCCGTGATCCCCACCCCCGTGCGCAGCAACTCATACGGATCGCGCCCGAATGCCGGCAGCCGCGTCACATCCTCCGCGCTGATCGTGCTCGATGTCTCCGCATCCGTCGTGTTCAGGATCGGCGTCTGGTTTCCGTTCACCGTCACCGTCTGCGCCGCCGCGCCCACCGTCATCTTCACGTCCAGTCCGCGCGCCAGCTCGCCCGAAATCGCGACGTCGCTGAAGTCCTCCTCTTTGAATCCGTTCGCCGTCACCTTCAGCGTGTAGTTTGCAGGCGCCAGCTCGGTGAACGTGTAGAACCCGGTCGCGTTCGTGGTCGTGGTCTTCGCCGCCTGTGTCGCGGGATTGGTCAGCACCACCGTCGCACCCGGAATCACCGCCCCGCTCGTGTCCGTCACCGTCCCGTTCAGGCTCCCGCCGAACTGCGCATGCAACGCGGGCGCCGCAAAAAGTAACAGCGACGCGAACAAAAGCGCCAGCATTCGGCTGGCGCTCCGGGTGTTCTTTCCTGAATGGACGATGGGCTGCGCGCTCCGCCCTTCGCGGAGTAGTTCGGCTGACGGCAGATTCATTCTTGGCTCTCCCTGCAATAACTGCAATTAACTCGGGATGTCGCTTATCTCCAACGGGATGCCCAGCCAATACCAAAGAAGCTGCTGTCATCCGTCACAAATGACAGCCGCGAACGGTTATAGTGCGGAGGAACCGGTCCGCCGTATTCCAGCGCACTGCGGCTTTCCCTAAGGCGTGTCAAATTCCTGAGGCACTTGAACTTGTGAGGCGATCAAAGTTGACCACCACCGCCGCGCTCCGAACCGCAATCGGCCCCGCCATACTGTTGTCCGTCCTCATGGCCATCGTGGGACCCACCACCGCCGCTCAAACCGCCGCAATCCCCAGCGGCATTCCCCGCGCCCTCGCCCAGGAACGCGCCGCCCGCGTCACCGATCTGCATTACCGGCTCACCTACAACCTCGTCTCCCACGCGCCCTCGACCGAAGCCACCGAACAAATCCGTTTCAATCTGAGCAACGCCTCTACCCCGCTGCTCCTCGACTTCCGCGACGGCGCGCTCTCCAGCATCGTGCTCAACAGCGCGCCCATCCCCGTCGAAATCCAGAACGGCCACATCGTCCTGCCCGCCTCCGCTCTCCGCACCGGCGAAAACACCGTCGAAACAAAATTCACCGCCAACATCGCCCCCGCCGGCAAAGCCATCACCCGCTTTGAAGATCACGACGACGGCCAGGAATACCTCTACACCCTCTTCGTCCCCATGGACGCGAGCATGGCCTTCCCCTGCTTCGATCAGCCCGACCTGAAGGGCCGCTTCACGCTGACGACTACCAATCCCACCACCTGGGTCGTCCGCTCCAACACCGCGCCGCGGAGAATCGAGGCCCAGGGTGCGATCTCCACAACCGAGTTCTCCGAAACCGAACCCATCCCCACCTACCTCTTCGCCTTCGCCGCCGGTCCCTTCGTCAACGTCCACCCGCAGCAAGGCATGCCCAACGTCTGGGTCCGCGCCTCCAAAGCCAAATCCGCCGAAACCGAAG
>JBAVUB010000079.1:0-6264 GCA_049696575.1 Acidobacteriaceae bacterium
CTCCGCTCCGAGCTGGCCAGGAAGACCTTTGTCTGGCCAGATCGCAAGACCTGCCAGGGATAAGGTGAAGACGAGCCAAAGGCCGAGCGAGAACGAGAAGAAGACGAGCCGTACCTGAATGGGGAAGAAATGGCGGTGAGCAGCAGCCTACCGCTTGGCCTCGATGCCGGTTCCGCCTATCCCGAGACGCCTTTCCAGCTATCTGTGAAGGCCCGGCTTACGCTCATGACCGACGGCGTTGCGGAGGCACGCAACCGGGGAGGCGAATTGTTTGGATTTGATCGCACCGCGTCTATAGCGACAAGCCCGGCCGGATCCATTGCGCTGGCCGCTCAACAGTTCGGTCAACAGGACGACATCACTGTCCTGACGGTGGCGATGGAGCCAGTTGCCGAGGCCACTGGCGTGCGCGTCGCGCCGCCCGACCTTATGCCGGCCTGAAACTCGCCCGTTCACAACATTTGCTGTTGGGGCAGGGGAATCCCATGTTCCCCGATGCGGGGACATGGGACACCGATGTGATTACGGCTGCGCGGCAATCTCCACGGGACGCGTGTCGGCTTCGGCAGCGTTTTTGTGGAGCTGGTGGTGGAGGCAGTAGAGGGCGAGCTCGAGGCGATCGGAAACGCCCAGCTTGTCGTAAATCTTGCGCAGATAATTTTTGACGACCTGCTCAGTGGTGCCGAGCTGGTAGGCGATTTCCTTGTTGCGCTTGCCCTGGGTGATGCCGGCGATGATGAGCATCTCTTTCTGGTTGAGGCGGGGCTGATTGCGCGAGTTGGAGAGGTTGCCGGCCTGGGAGCGATAGGCTTCGATGACCCACGTAACGGACTGATTGTCGATCCAGGTTTCGCCGACGGCGATTTTGCGCACGCACTTGACGAGCAGATCGGGCGAGATGGAACGGGGAATGATGCCGCGGACGCCGCGACGATAGAGGTCGACGGTATGAGACTCGTCGCTGGAGGCGGCCTGGACGATGATCTTGAGATCGGGGGCGAGGCGAACGATGGCCGGAACCGCGTTGGCGGTGCCGGTGATCATGGCGCCTTCGAGAAGGAGAACGTCAGCGGGAACGCGCTGGACGGTATCCTGGAGACTCTGGAGGTTATCGGCCTCAGCGACCACGGCGACGCCGGAGTCGGGTCCGAAGACCTTGCGCATGCCGACGCGATAGATGGCCTGCGAGTCAGCGAGAATGACACGAACCTCCGCCGCGGGCTGTGCCGCCGCCGGAGGAGTTACACCACTGCCGTTACCGTTACTGCCGTTGCTAAGCGTCATAAGGGAAGTCCGACTACTGGAACCTGTACTCGTCGATTACCGCAGCGGCGAAGGGCTGACCATTATTCCAATAAGAACGGACAATTCTTCCAGAGCAGTGCACCGCCGCAGTCACGGAGAAATCCAGCGTGCCCGCCGGAATCTCCACAAGAAACTCAACCTGCGTCCCTTCCCGAAGAGGCTCCGGCAGCCGCAAGAGAATGCCGCTGGCGGAAAAATCTTCGGTGAGCGCTTCGTTATCCTGACCTTCGGCGAGTACGGTTACCCGCAATTGCAGCGGATAGCGGACTGCGCCTCGATGGGAGCGTCCGTCGCGGGTTCCGGGAGAAGAGCATACGGCAAATTGCATTGATGGCTCTACTTCTAAATATCCCTACAGTACCCGTAAACGGCAGTGCTCGCCAATTACCAAAGTTTACATCTTCGTTTCCATTTGTAAACGACTAAAAGGTGGGTGGCAATGACCAAAACGGGGCAGGATGGGGTTTGTCTGTGGGAATCGGGGAATTCTGTGGATTTTTGGGGGTAAATTACTTTGGAGTAACCCTTTAGGAGGGAGAAAAGGCAGCCGAGGCACCTACCCAGGACTGACCTCGGTTATGGTCCACGCCCATCATTGGGCCGCGGCCGAGGCGGACGAGGGAGAGGAGGGGAGTGAGATTACCCCGGTCCGGCCATACATAGAGGATACGGATTTCCGCCTGGGTGGGTCCGAAAGGGGTATCAATAACGGGTTCGAAAGTAACCCGTTCCTGGAGCAAAAAGTTGGGGTGATGGGTGGGGGGAATGGCGGCCAGCTGGTCGTCGGTGGGAGCGAAGAGGATGCCCTGACCGGCGAAGGAATAGAGGGGCTTGAGGATGAGGCGATCGCGGCTGGTGGGAAGACGGTCACGGATGCTGGGATAGCGGAACCAGTCGTCGAGGAACACGGCGGGCGGGACTGCGGGATGGTCGAGGAAGGGGATGGAGAACTTGCTGACATGGAAATACCAGTTGGGATGGCCGGCCCATTCGACGTCGAAGGACTGACGGTAGTCGAACTGGAGGGGAATTTGGCGGCGGACGAGCTCGTCGACGATGGCGCGGTTGTAGATGCGGCGAATGGGAATGAGGCGGCCGTGGTCGCGGTAGGCGAGGCGCGGGAGCTGGGCGGGTGAGTCGGGGCCGGGGTCGAGGGTTTCAAGAGCGGCAATGTCGACGATGCGGATGCCGAGGCGGTCCGCGGTGATGTGGAAGTCGGGGAGTGTTTTCTGGTGGGCGGGATCGACGTCGATGAGGACAACGGTTTCGGGGTCGTGGCCGGCGACGATGGTGCGGGCGAGGAGCTTCCAGAACTGGGATTCATCAAGGCCGCCGAGCAGATAGCGGAGAGAGGGATCGAGCGAGAAGGCGGAGCGCCAGGCTTCGCTGACAGCCCACTGAAAACCGAAGACGGAAGGGAAGGCCTGCATCTCGACGAGGCGCGGGGCGAGGCGGCCGCTGTCTTCGCGGACGAGACCGAAGTCGGCAGTGAGGAAATGAGGATGCGCGTTCTGATCGGCGGCGCGCCAGGGTTCGGGAATGGCGGCGAGGGAGCGGGCGAGGTATTCCGGATCGTTGACGAGCTGGAGGGTGAGGTCGATGCCGATGCGGGCCATCTCGTCGAGCATGGAGGCGGGGAAGAAGCAGGGAGTCTCGGCGACAGGGAAGGCGACGTGGGTGCGGGCGATGGCGTCGAGGGAGTGGAGCAGCGTGCGGAAGGTCTCGGGGCGGAAGCGGGTGTTGAAGTCGTGGCGGAGGGCGGGAATCACAGGAACAGGGTACAGGTTACAGGTGACAGGTCACAGGGGACAGGGGGCGGGCGGTCCAACCCTGAGGGCGGGTGGGGCAGTGGTCAGTGGTCAGTGAACAGTGATCAGAAGACGCTGGGGCGTTCCGGGGCAAGCGGCGGAGGGACCAGGGGGGACCCCGTGGGCGGGGAGCCAGGCGGCGGTGAACCCGCCTTTGTTCTCTCGATGCGACAGGGGGCTGAGCTTCGCGCACGTGTCAGCGAATATCGTTTGCCGCGTAGCGAATTGCTTCGGCTTCCCTTGCAGTTCCGATCGGCTCGTACTTTCTGTGAAAACGCTCCAGCACCTCAGCCGACGCACTCTCTGGCGTACCGCTGTGAAAGACAGGGTTCGGCGCGTATTCAATCGCAAGCTGGATTTCCTGAGCAGCCGCATCTCCTCGCAGAAGAGAAACCAGGACAAGGGCCCCATCCAGCCCTGCAGTAACGCCAGCGGCGCTGACGAGGTTGCCGTCCACAACGACCCGCGCATCCACGAGAACCGCACCGTAGTAAGACATCAGGCGCCGCGCGGACCAGTGTGTCGTCACCTGTCTGCCTGGGAGAACGCCGGCCGCACCACACAGCAGAGCTCCGGTACAAACGGAAAACAAAAGTTTCTCCATCTGGACCTGTTTGCGGATGAGCGCCAGCACTTCTTCATCGTGCATCAGTGCCTGCTGCCCAAAACCGCCGGGGACCAGCAGAACATCAAAGGTCCCCGCTTCCGCGATACTCGCATTCGGGGTAAGCCGAAGTCCCTGCATGTCGCTCACGGGCGCCAGTTCTTTCGCCATGATCTGGACGGTTGAATCTGGCATGCGGGAGAGAACTTCAAAGGGCCCCGTAAAGTCGATCTGATCCATCTGCTCGAAGATTAGGCAGCCGACAGAAAGCGGCCGCAGCGTAACCTGCGGCCTGGGTCTGTCGCTAACAAACAGAGGAAAGCTCATCAAGGCCCACCTCTCGTTTTTCGCTTTCAAGTATGCCAGGCGTACTGCCGGAAGGGATCTTCCAGCGGCGGATTGGTGATGGTTCCGGCGTAATTTGTGATCGTCGAGGCTGCTACGATGGCGATCACCTCGAGGACCTGTTCCTTTGTGAAACCGGCAGCGATGAACGAATCGAGTTCCTGGTCGCTCAGGTGTCCGCGTTTCTCAATCAATGTTTTTGCCAGGGTGGAGAGAGCAGCGAATCGCTTGTCTGCGGGCGAGCGCCGCTCACGAATCGCGTCGGTCTCTCTGGAACTGATTCCCTGTTGGAGCGCCAGTGCCGTATGGAATGCGACGGCATAGGCGCTGGAGTTCGTGACTGCGTCGGTAAGAAGAACAATCTGATTTTCCGGCTCAGTGAGGCCGGGGCTGTGGACCTGCCGAAAGACGGGAACGAGCGAGTTGATGAGTTTGGGTGAATTTGCAATGGCCGCGGGAAGGTTGGGTAGAACACCAAACGCCTGCTGCAACCATTCGAGCGCTGGTTTCGAATTTTCCGGGGCCGACGCGATCGTTTGAATGGGATAGTTCGGCATGTGACTCTCCTGTGTGATCTGTAGAGCGCCAGGCAATCCCGAGCACCTACAGCTCGAATATCGAATAGATCGCGCGGCGCAGCGATTACGCCGCAGGTAGCTTTTTGATGCGAGTGCCCCGCTCCTCGATACATCCAGTCCTCGATTACCAGGCGCGGAAGCACGCATCGATCCGAGCCGGCGGCGTTTGGCTTCAGCTTTATTCGTAGCGCAGGGCGGTGAGGGGATCGATGTTCATGGCGCGGCGGGCGGGGAGCCAGGCGGCGAGGGCGCTGACGCACAACACAACCGCGAAGATGAGGGCGTAGTTGGCGGGGCTGCCGGGCTCGACCTGGAAGAGGAGGCGCGCGAGGAGCGGGGTGACCAGGAGGGAGAGCAGGAATCCTGCGAGGAGGCCGGGGAGGATCCAGGCGAAGCCGTCTTTAAGGATCATTTTCATGACGTGGGAGCGCTGCGCGCCCAGGCCCAGGCGGATGCCGATTTCCATGGTGCGCTGGGCGACGGACCAGGAAAGCACTCCGTAGATGCCGATGCAGGCGAGCAGAAGCGCGAGCGCGGAGAGCAGCGTGGCGAGGAGGGAAGCGAAGCGGCTGTCAGCGTGGGCGCGATCGACGAGGACCTGCATGGGCTCGACATGGGTGATGGGCATGTCGCGATTGACGGCTGTGACTTGTTGGCGGATGGCGGCGGCGAGGTTGGCGCCGGCGGTGGCGGTGCGGAGGACGAAGGACATGGAGGGGCGCGGCGCGAGGGGGTAGGGGATGTAAATTTGCGGACGCACAATCGCGGTGAGGGAGTGGTACTGGACGTGGTGGACGACACCGATGATCACAGCCCAGTCGCGCTGGAACTGATAGAAGCCCTGGGGCGAGTCGGAGAGGTTGAGTTTCTGGCCGATGGCATCGTCGCCGGGCCAGAGCTGGCGGGCGAGAACGTCGTCGATGATAGCAACATGCTGATGGTCGGCGTCGTCGGCTTCGGTGAAGTCGCGGCCGCGGAGCAGCGTGGCGCCAATGGCGTTGAAGTAGCCGGGCAGGGTAGAGCGGTGGTCGGCCATGACGGACGTTTGCTCTTCGAGGGAAGCACCTTGCTTCCAGTAGTAGTCGTACCAGTTGCCCGCGTCGTCGAGGGGAAGATGGGAGATGGCAGAGACGGAACGAACGCCGGGCAGGGCGGCGAGTTTTTGCTGGACGAGATGGAGGGGAGGGTAGCCGGGTGTTGAAACGCGGAAGGTGAAGACGTGGTCCGGGCTGAAGCCGGGGTCGGCGTGAAGGATGTTAATGAAGGTGCGGGTGAGCAGGCCGGTGGCGAGGAGGAGAACGAAGGCGAGGGCGACTTCGGCGGAGACGAGGACGCTGGAGAAGTGACGGTGGCGAACGCCAGACTGGCGGCCGGTGTCTTTGAGATTGCGGGTGAGGTCGAGGCGGCGGAGGGCGATGACCGGCGCGAGGGAGAAGAGCACGCTGGTGGCGAGGGCGATGGCGGCGGTGAAGGCGAGGACACGCGCGTCGAGGGTGACGTCGGGAAGATTGACGAAGGAGGGCGGACGCGCGGCGAGGATGGCGTGGATGGCGGCCCATCCAATGGCCACAGCGGCGATGGCGCCGAGCGCGGCGAGAAGAAGGCTTTCGGTGAGGAGCTGACG
>JBAVUB010000080.1:0-2962 GCA_049696575.1 Acidobacteriaceae bacterium
CGCCATCGCCATCTGCCACATCCACCACGCTCAGACGCTGGCCCTCCAGGAGGCTCGCGCGGTCTAAATCATGATTCGTCCGGCCCCACTGATGCTGCTCCTTGCTGTCGCCGCCCCTCCCCTCTCCGCTCAGACTCCTCTCGCCGCCGCCCACATTACCTACACCTTCGAGCACCCGCAGCTCCAGCCCTCGCGCTTCACCATCGCCATTGACGAAACCGGCGCCGGACGCTTCACTTCCGAGCCCGGCCCCGCTCCCACCGACGCCTCCGACGGCGTCTTTCCCACGCCTCTCGATCGCCCCATCGTCCTCGACGACGCCCTCCGCGCCGACCTCTTTCGATACGCCCGCAGTCACGACTTCTTCGCAACCCGCTGCTCCACCCGCCAGACCACCCTCGCCTTCACCGGCAACAAGACCCTTGCCTACTCCGGACCCGACGGCAGCGGCTCCTGCACTTTCGTCTGGGCCGGCGACCCGGCGCTCCAGCGTATTGCCGACGACCTTGGCGCCGTCGCCTTCACCATAGAGGAAGGCCGCCGCCTCGACCTTGAAGTGCAGCACGACCGCCTCGGCCTCGACGCCGAGCTCGAAACTCTCCAGGATGCCGTCAAAGGCCACCGCGCCCTGGACCTCCCCAACATCGCCCCCGCCCTCCAGACCATCGCCGACAACCAGCAGGTCATGGATCGCGCCCGCAAACGCGCCCAGGCCCTCCTCGCCCACGCCGAAACCGCCCCAAAGCGCAACTAAGGCTGAGCGGGCCGGGTGGGGTAAGATTAGCTAGGCGTTATGATTCACAAGGCCAAAGACCTCTCGCCTGACCAGAGAGTGGTGATCGAAAACCTTCTGGGACGCGCGGTCGCTGAAGACGATGCGATCAGCATCCCGGTCGTCACGCCTGCGTCTGCCCCGGACTGGCTCGAGGAGTCCTGGACAAGTGCCGAACGGCTTGGGCTGGACCGGCTGTCGATGGCGGAAATCGATTCCGAAATCGCTGCGGCCCGAGAGTCCCGCCGTAATCCCGGGCACTCCGCCCCGCAATGATCCGGGACGTCCTCGACACAAATATCGTCATCTCTGCCTTGCTGAGTCCCCACGGGCCTCCGGCGCAGGTCTTCCTCCTGGCTCTGATCGATCCCAATGTTCAGCTCTGCATCAGCGGGGAAGTTTTCGCGGAATATGAGGACGTGATGCATCGCCCTCGGCTCAGACGCAGCCGCACTGAAATTACTAATGCGCTGGCGGCGATTCGAGAGAAAGCCCTCTGGTTCAGGGCCCACCAAAGACTGCGGGTTTGTTCCGACCCCGATGACAATATCTTTCTGGAATGTGCCCAGGCGGCTCATGCAAATTACCTGATCACCGGTAATACAAAGGACTTTCCGCCTCTCTGGGTGAGCACACAAATCGTGACCCCGCGCCAGTTTCTCGATTCGGTCACCTGAAGTGGGCTTCCTCGCCGTCCTCCTCTGGCCCGTAATAACCGCCCAAATGAGCCATTCCCCCACCCTCCCACTCGTGCGAAAATAAGTCGAAACTTAAAGCGACCCTCGCACGTTAACTAACTGCAGAGGTCGTTTGGGCCACAGCGTCTTCACTCCGGCTCGAGGCGGCAGGGATTCCGACGCGGCGCATCAATCGCCCGCATTCAGGATTTCCCCTCACCATCGACAGAGCAAGACGCTAAAAGGAGGTGCCGTCATGGGGCGCCACTCTCAGGTTCGCCGCAGCAAGTCCTCCCTGATTCTCCTCGCCGCCTTGGCTTTTCTGCTCACCTCGCTCACCGCGCGCGCCCAGGACACCACCCCTCCCGCGCCTCCTCCGGATCAGCCCTCCACCGCCCCTCCCGAAACCCAGGGGCAAAGCCAGGTCCGCGCCGTCCGCATCAGCGACGTCGAAGGCCAGGTCCAGATTCTTGAGGGCGATCAGGTCGCCTTCGATCAGGCGCAGCCCAATATGCCCGCCGTCGAAGGCATGCGCTTCGTCACCGGCGACAACGGCCGCCTCGAAATCGAGTTTGAAGATGGCAGCGTCGCCCGCGTCACTCCCGACAGCTCCATCCGCCTCACCCAGCTCCGCCGCAACGCCGACGGCAGCACCGTCACCCAAATCGATGCCCTCACCGGCCTCAGCTATTACGAGCTCAACGGCCGCGGCGGCGAGTACAGCGTCCATTTCAACGGCGACGCCGCAACCCCCGTCCAGGATGCCGTCTTCCGCGTCGCCCTCGATGCCGCCCCTTCGCAGCTCGCTGTCATGCACGGCGCTGTCCATGTCGATGACGGCCAGGGCCTCTCCCTCGACGTTCATCCCAGCCAGACCTTCCAGACCGATCCCCAGCAGCCCGGCGAATTCACCGTCGCCCAAAACGTCTCCGCCGATTCCTGGGATCAGTGGAACTCCGACCGCGATCAGTCCCTCTCCCAGCTCGAAACCAGCCAGTCCACCGCTCGCGCCAGCTCCGGCAATCCCGACAACCCCGCCTGGAACGACCTCGACTACTACGGCAGCTGGTACAACGTTCCTGGCTACGGCCAGGCCTGGTCCCCATCCGGCGTCTCTGCCTCCTGGGATCCCTTCGGTGTCGGTGCCTGGGGCTATTACCAGGGCATTGGATACACCTGGATCTCCGGCTACCCGTGGGGCTGGTGGCCCTATCACTGCGGCGCTTGGGACTTCCTCGATGGCTTCGGCTGGATGTGGATCCCCGGCAACTGCGGCTACGGCTTCTACGGAGATGGCTGGTATCCCTACGCCACCGTCTGGCGCGTTCCCCAGGGCTATACGCCTCCGCTTCGTCCCCGCGGTGCGCCAGTGCGCCCCCGCGGCGGCCCGCGTCCCGTGGGCGGCGGGCATCTCCAGAACTACATCGCCGTCAATCGCGGCTCCCAGTTCTCAGCGCCCTTCCATTTCGAAAATGGCGCCAAACCTGAGCCTCGCCCTCTGACCCTTGAGGGC
>JBAVUB010000081.1:0-2686 GCA_049696575.1 Acidobacteriaceae bacterium
TATCGGGCGAAGGTGTTCGAGAATTTTCCGAGGACTGGGATTCCGGATGCGTTTTCGAGTTACTCGGAATTTGAGAATTACGTAGCGCTGCTGGTGAAAACGAACTGCATCGACAACGCGAAGAAGATCTGGTGGGACATTCGTCCGCATCCGTTCTTCAACACGATTGAGGTACGGGCCTGCGACATTCCGCTGCGGGCCGAGGAGACGGTGGCGATTGCAGCGCTGATCCAGGCGACTGCGGCGACGCTGTATCGGCTACATGCTGCGAACCAGGATTTCCGCCAGTATGCGCGGCCGCTGCTGATGGAGAACAAATTCCGGGCGGTGCGGTACGGCCTGGACGGCATGCTGATCGACTTCGGGAAGCAGCAGGAAGTGCCGGAACGCGAGCTGATCGAGGAGTATCTGGCGCTGATCGATCCAGTAGTGGATGAGTTGGAGAGCCGGGAGGCGATCGAGTCCATCCGGACGATTCTGGAGACGGGCACGGGCGCGGATCGGCAGCTGCGGAAGTTCGAAGAAACCGGCGATCTGAAGGCTGTGGTGGATTTCATGGCCGAGGAGACCCGGGCCGGGCTGTTCGAGACGGTGCCGGCGGCGTCCAAAAGCGTGGCGTGAGGCCGGCGTTTCTGCACAGTTTTGCTCCGGGAAAATTTCATTTAGCCTGAAAGGGTGAGTACGTCTCCTCCTGTCCTTTCCTCTCCTGGCTCTTCCGCCCGGTCGATGCTGCTGGAGCTGCCGTTTCCGGCGGAGTTTGGGCCGGGAGCGCGGGCGGCGATCCGGACCTGTCTGCGGGTTGAGCCTTCGGAAAAAGTGACGCTGATCTGTGATCGGGAGACGGCGCCGATTGCGGCATCGCTGGCGCAGGAACTCGCCGGCAATGGTTGCCGGTGGAACGCGTTTGTGCTCGAGGACCTTGCGTCGCGGCCTCTGATCGACATGCCCGCCGAGATTCTCGCCGATATGGAGACGTCAGACGTGAGCCTGTTTGCAGTGCAGGTGCAGCGCAACGAGCTGCGGTCGCGGATGCAGATGACGGAGGTGGTGAATCGGCGCCGGATGCGCCATGCGCACATGGTAAACATCACGCCGCAGATCATGTGCGAAGGAATGCGGGCGGACTATGACCAGGTCGATCGGCTTTCGCAGAAGGTGATTGAGAAGGCGCAGTGGGCGCGGTTTATTCGGGCGACAACCGCAGCGGGAACGGATATTCGGGCGGAGTTGAATCCCGAATACAAGTGGCTGAAGACGTCGGGGATTATTTCGCGGGATAAGTGGGGTAATTTGCCGGGCGGTGAAATATTCACGACGCCGGGCGAAGTGAACGGCGTTTTCGTGGTCGACGGGGTGGTCGGCGATTTTCTTTGCGCGCAGTATGGGCTGCTGGAATCGGCTCCTTTGACGATTGAGATACGGGACAATCGGATTGTCGGGTGCGGCTCCGACAACAAGGAGCTGCTGAAGGATTTTGAGGCGTACACGCACACAGACGAGAATTCGGATCGAGTGGGTGAGTTTGCCATCGGGACGAATATCGGCGTGGAGCGGGTGATTGGCAATATTCTCCAGGACGAGAAGTTTCCGGGGGTTCACATTGCGTTTGGGAATCCATATGGGGAGCACACCGGCGCACCGTGGCGCTCGTCGACGCATATTGATGTGGTTGGGTTGCGATTTAACATCTGGATCGAAGACGAACCGATTATGCGAGAAGGTAAATTTCTGCTGGAGCCGTGACGGTTTGTGAAGCTCCGGCAATTTGGAAAGCATCGAAGGAATCATGGCGACGACAACATCTCCTGCTAAGTTTGCGACGCGTGTTTTGGGTAACTCCGATCTGCATCTGACGCCGATTGGCTATGGCGCCTGGGCCATTGGCGGCGGCAACTGGGAATTTGCCTGGGGTGCGCAGGACGATAACGAGTCGTTGCGGGCGATTGGGCGGGCGCTGGACAGCGGCATCAACTGGATCGACACTGCGGCGATTTACGGACTCGGCCACTCAGAGGAAGTGGTGGGCAAAGCGCTGAAGGGCCGCGCGCAGAAGCCGCTGGTGTTCACCAAATGCTCGATGCGGTGGGATGCGCATCGGCAGATTCATCGGAGCCTCAAGGCCGCATCGTTGCAGGAGGAATTGGAGGCTTCGCTGCGGCGGTTGGGCGTGGATGCGATCGATCTGTACCAGATCCACTGGCCGAATCCCGAGGACGAGCTCGAAGAAGGGTGGGAGACGCTGGCGAAATTCAAAGAACAGGGCAAAGTGCGATACATCGGCGTTTCGAATTTCAACGTGGCGCAGATGAAGCGGGCGCTGAAGATTGCCCCGATCACTTCGCTGCAGCCGCCATATTCGCTGTTGCGGCGGGATATCGAGAAGGAGATCCTTCCTTTCTGCCAGGAAAACCACATCGGCGTGATTAATTACTCGCCGATGGTTTCGGGGCTGCTGACCGGGAAGATGACGGCGGAGCGAGTGCGGAATCTGCCGGAGGATGACTGGCGGAAGCGGAGCCCGAACTTTAACCCGCCGAAGTTGGAACGGAACTTGGCGCTGGTCGAGCTGCTGCGGGAGATCGGCAACGTGCACGGGGTTGAGCCGGGCGTGGTGGCGATTGCGTGGACGTTGCGGAACCCGGCGATCACCGCGGCGATTGTGGGCGCGCGGAGACCGGACCAGGTG
>JBAVUB010000082.1:0-3050 GCA_049696575.1 Acidobacteriaceae bacterium
CCCCAGGTCCCCGTCCACCGTTCAGCCGTCCCCATCGCCCTGATGCAAAACCCTGGCAGCGCCGCGGCAGCGCGCCTCCGCACGGCCAGAAATTCCGTAAAGAAAACCGCGACGGAGAGCGCCCAGCATCCGAACGTCGCCCCTCCTTCAACCGTCCCGCACGCGGCGAACAACGTCCGCCCCGCCGGGATCAGCGCCCGCGCCCCGAAAACCGCTGGGGCCTGTCCGATCACCCCCGCCCCTCGAACCGTCCCCGTTCAACGGATCGTACCCGTCCTCAAAACCGTCCTCCGCGCGACAATCGTCCCGCGGCCGCAGGTCCGCGCGCGGGCGACACACGTCCGTCCCGTCCCCCATCCTCGCGCCCGTACAAGAAGTTCGGCGCCAAGCCGCGCTTTGCCGGTTCCCCCAGACCGGCCTCTGGTAAACCCGGTGCCGGCAAGCCCAGCTACGGAAAATCCGGCCCCGGCAAGCCCCGCCCGTTTCGCACCGGAAAATCTTCCCCCGCTAAATCCACTCGCCCCCCGTTTCGAGGGTCGCGCCCCGCCCGTCCCGCCAAACCGAAAAACAAATTCCGCAAATCCGCCCCCGCCGAGCCAAATCCGCGCAAGAATCGTAGTCAGGAAGAGAACCCCGAATGAACCGCGGCCCCATCATCGCCATCGACGGCCCCGCCGGCGCCGGCAAGAGCACGGTTGCCCGTCATCTCGCGCAGCATTTCGGACTCCTCAACCTCGAAACTGGCGCCATGTACCGCGCCTTCGCCCTCAAAGCCATCATGTCCGACCAGGATTTCGACGACGCCCCAGCCCTGGAGCATCTCGCCCGCGACACCGACATCGCTCTGGTGGCTGACCGCTCCGGCAGCCGCGTCTATCTTGACGGCGCCGACGTCACCGAGCGCATCCGCGACTCCGACGTCACCCAGGGAGCCTCGCGCGTCAGCGTTCATCCTCACATTCGCGCGTGGATGGTCGATCTCCAGCGCGAGCTCGGCCGCCGCGGTGGTGTGGTCATGGAAGGCCGCGACATCGGCACGGTCGTCTTCCCCGACGCCGACGTCAAAGTCTTTCTCGATGCGTCTCCTGAAGCGCGCAGCCAGCGCCGCTACGAGCAGAACTCCGGCGGGAAGGATGGCTTGCCCAATTCAGGCTATGAGCAGAACGCCGGCGCCAGAGAAAAAAATGCCCGCGCCTCCGATACGCCCAGCTCCGGCCATTCGGTCGTCTTTCAGCAGATTCGCGAGCGCGATGAGCGCGATCGCAATCGTGCGAACTCCCCGCTCCGCCCCGCCCCCGACGCCATCGTCATCGACTCCACCAGCCTCACCCTCAATGAAGTCCTCGCCCGCATCGAAGACCTAGTACGCCCCCTCTTCGCCCGCCGCGCCTCCGCCGAAAAAGTCGGCTAAACCTCGCATTCCGATCACTCAAAACTTTCAGTTTGCTTTCTGTATCGCTATGCGATACATTGTTGATGTGTGATCAGGACCTTCGAACATAAGGGCCTCGAAAAGTTCTTTCGCACTGGATCACTGGCGGGAATTCAGGCGAAACATGCGAATCGCCTCCGGCTGCAGCTGGCTATGCTGGATAACTCCCGTAAGGCCGAAGATATGAATGCGCCGGGCTGGAAGCTTCACCGCCTACAGGGAAAGCTGCGGGATCACTGGTCAGTTGCGGTAAGCGGAAACTGGCGTCTGACCTTCATGTTCGACGGCGACGATGCGATCCTCATCAACTATTTGGACTACCACTAGCTCAGGAGCCTCAGATCATGCGCATGCACAATCCCCCGCACCCCGGCGAAGTCATTCGCCAATATATCGGCGACATGAGCGTCTCCGCGGCAGCGGACCACCTCGGCGTCGGCCGCGTCACGCTCTCTCGCGTGCTGAATGGCAAGGCGGCGGTTTCGCCGGAAATGGCGGTGCGCCTCGCCAGAGCTTTCGGAACCTCATCGCCGGAGATCTGGCTCGGCATGCAGGCCCAGTACGATCTCTGGCAGGTGCAGAAACGCAACACCATCAAGGTGAGACCGCTGCCTTACCTGCAACGCACCGAATCGCCATGACGCGCAACTTCAAAGAATTGCAGTCGAAGATGTCACCGAGAGGAGCACTCGTGTGGAACAGCGTGTACAAAAGACTCTCGCGCAAATTGCGTCAGAAGAGCCGCCCCGGGTGCCGTTGCTACAGCAATCGCTCCGTCATGCTCCGAAGCGTGGCCCGAACCGGGCCCCGGTAGGCCCCGCTACTCCTCTTCCGACTTAGCCCCCGCCGGCGCCTTAAAGTGCTTCGCCTCCGCAGGAGGAGTCGGCGGCTTGGGCGGCGTCAGCGCCACCGTCGCGTTCTCGCCCTTCCGCAGTTCCAGGTTGCCGTGATCCGTTTCCAGCTGCAGCTGGACGCCGCCATGCCCCACCGAACCCTCCAGCGTCTGCCGCCCGCCGTCTGTCGACATCTTCAGCGGAAAGTCCGTCCTCACCGCCTCATCGCCGCTCGTGCTGCCCGTCACGCTGAAGCTCGCGTTCTCCGGCATGGTCACGATCACGTTACCCGTGTGATCCGTGATCTGTACGTTGCCCAGCGGATTCGCCGCCACCACATTCACGTCGCCGTTCGAGTCTTCAATGTGCGCGTCGCCCGCAATCTGCGTCAGATCGATGTCCTTCGACCGCGCGATCACCCGCAGCGGCCCCATCGCCTGGCCGATGCTCAGATCGCTCTTGTCCAGTGTCAGCGCGCCCATCAGCCGCGGAACATCCAGCGTCGTCTGGGTCGACTGATAGTGAATGGCCGATCCAATCTGCTCCAGGTGAATATCTCCGAAGAAGTCTCCGTTGATCGTCACCGCTCCCTGGATCTGCGAAAGCGTCACGTCGTCGCCGTGCCCATCCACCAGCACGCGCCCCTGCACGTTGTGCGCGGAAAAATCGCCGTGGTCGATGTGCCCCTGCGCGTCCCCGCCGATATCCTCCAGCTTCACCTCGCCGTGATTATCCGTCACCTGCACGCCGCCGTTCAGCCCGTCCGCGGTCACGTCGCCGTGCCC
>JBAVUB010000083.1:0-2508 GCA_049696575.1 Acidobacteriaceae bacterium
CGCGCGAAACGTGAGCTCCGGCCGCGTCTCACCCGGAGCCACAAACGGCTGAAAACTCTGTGGACTATGCGTCGTTGCCAAAGGGATTCCCTCCGACCGATTTCGGGGAAGCCTGAGTGTACCAGCCTCGCTTCACGCTTTGTTGCATTCGCGCCCAATCAGTATTGGCTGCCCCGGGTCTCGATTCTGAGACCCGGGATGGCCCGACGCGCCCGAACCAGGATTTTGCAGGTTTTGTATCAGGGCACGACTTCAGTCGTGCCGCAGTACCTCCAAAAAATCTCTGGGCTTTAGCCCCTGCGTCTTCTACGTCGCGCAATAATGAAGCAGGCGGGAATCAGGCGATGACCAACAGCTATCTTGTCATTTACGAGCGCGCCGACGACGGAACCATCAGCGCTATGCGCCTCAATTGCAGCCCGGAGCCGTCGTTTCCACCGGTCGCGACTACGAAGAAGCCCGCAAAATGATTGCCGAGGCCATCACCCTCTACCTCGAAGAAATGCGCAACTCCGGCCAGGCAATCTCTCCGTCACCGGTTCGCTACGAAGTCGTCGAAGCCGCCAGCTAGCCTCTGCCACTGGCCACTATCCACTGACCACTCCCTGCAACCTGTAACCTGCAACCTGTAACCTGAATCATGCGGGTCCGCAAACTCCTCGCCTACGCCGCCATCTATTTCCTCTGGAGCGGATCCTACCTCGCCATCCGCATCCTGGTTGCCGGCCCTCACCCTGTCCCGCCCTTCTTTGCCGCCGCATTCCGTTTCACCCTTGCCGGCCTCATCCTTTTAATATGGAGCCGCCTCACCGGCCCCATCCACATCGACCGCCGCGCGCTCCTCTCCGCCGCCGCCCTCGGCCTCATCATGTTCACCTTCGACTACGCAGGCCTCTTCTGGGCTGAAACCCGCGTCGCCTCCGGACTCGCCGCCGTCGTTCTCGCCCTCATCCCCGTCTGGGTTTGCGCCGGCGAAATCTTCGTCCTCCGCACCCTGCGCGCCACCGCGCTCTCCCTCAGCGGCATCGCTCTCGGCTTCGTCGGAGTCGTCGTGCTCTCCCTCCACTCCTCGAACGCAGCCCACACCTCTACCCTCGCCATGATCGTCATGGTCGCCGCCACGATCTCCTGGTCCTTCGGAACCCTCTGGTCGCGCCGCCTCACCCTCCCGCGTCCGCACCAGGCCAATGCCGGCCTGCAGATGCTTTTCGGTGGCCTCTACCTCTTCATCCTCTCCGCGGCGTCGCGCGAATTCCCCCATCTCCCGCCCACCGCCATCCTGCTCAGCCCGCGCGTCCTCGTCAGCATGGCGTACCTCATCGTCGCGGCGTCCATCATTTCCTACACCGCCTACGTCTGGCTCATCGCGCACGACTCCCCCACGCGCGTCTCCAGCTACGCCTATGTCAATCCTGTTTTTGCTTTGATCCTCGGAGCCACTCTCGCCGGCGAACGCCTCACCTCGCTCCAGATCGGCGGCGCCGCCCTCGTCCTCACCGGCGTCGTCGCCACATTAATGGGCAAACAAACACCTGTCCGCGACAAGAAACTCGTTTCTTCGTAGGGAAGAAATCACGCGTGCCCCTCAGCACCAGAGCAGCCGAGTCCGCCGCTTCACCCTATCCGCTATCCGCTGACCGCTATCCGCTCGCCCCTACGCGTAGATCCCACGCTGCTTAATCGTGAACGCCACCCGGTCAATCGCCAGCATATATGCCGCAATCCGGTTGTTCACCGCATGCGCCTCCGCATACCGCGTCACGTCGTCAAAGCTCTCCGCCAGGATCGCCTCCATCCGCTCGTTCACTTCCGACTCTTTCCAGAAGTAGCCCTGCCGGTCCTGCACCCACTCGAAGTACGACGCCGTCACCCCGCCCGCATTCGCCAGAATGTCCGGGATGATGAACACCTTCTTGTCCGCCAGAATCTCATCCGCCACCGCGGTCGTCGGCCCGTTCGCGCCCTCGCACACAATGCGCGCCTTGATCCGCTCCGCATTGCGGCTCGTGATCACGTTTTCCGTCGCCGCCGGAATCAGAATCTCGCAGTCCGTCGTCAGCAGCTCCGCGGTCGGCATCGGCTCCGCTTCCCGGAACCCCAGCACCGTCCCGTTCCGCAGCTTGTGCTCCAGCAGCCCCTCAATATCGATGCCGTTGGGATTGAACAGCCCGCCATCGTATTCCCCGATGCCGATCACCTTGTACCCGCGCTCCTGCATCAGCTGCGCCGCATTCGATCCCACATTGCCAAATCCCTGAATAATGACCCTGCATCCGTCGCGCGCGATGTTCAGATACTTCAGCGCCTCGTCGCACACCAGCGCAATCCCGCGCCCCGTCGCCTCGCGCCGCCCGCGCGACCCGCCAATGGACAGCGGCTTCCCCGTCACCACCGCCGTCACCGTCTGCCGCATGTGCATCGAGTAGGTGTCCATGATCCACGCCATGGTCTGCTCGTTGGTGTTCACATCCGGCGCGGGCACATCCTTCTCCGGCCCCAGAAACTCGA
>JBAVUB010000084.1:0-9266 GCA_049696575.1 Acidobacteriaceae bacterium
GAGAAGCTGCTCATGGGCGGCGAGTAAGGCTCATCCGGAATCGCGGTTACGTCCTTCATCACCAGGTCGGTTCCACTCGGCAGATCCTGAAACCTGGCGCCCGGCGGCAGCTGCGCGTCGTATTGCAGGCGCAACGCGGGAGTCATGTGCCCCTGCGGATCCGGCACCATAATCTGACTCGAACTGTTGACGTCCATCGGGAACGGAATGAAGTGGTAGTGCGCTTCGTGCACGAAAACCCGCTCCTGCAGCGTCCACTCCGGCCAGAAAATCCAGCCATCGTCGTACTGGAGCTCGAACTGATACTCCAGAATGCTGCCGACCTGCACATCGGGCATGCTGAAGACCCTGGCCATCGCCCGCACGCCCTCCGCCTTCACAAGCTCCTTGCTGTAAGCCTGGCCGGTGAAGGGGACGATGGTGCCGTCGCTGTGGATGGTGCGTCCCTCCAGCGCCCTCACATCCAGCACTCCCGCTCGATAGGGAATCTCCACGTCGCTGAACTGCAGCCTTCCCTTTTCCGTCAGAATTTTGATGCGCGCATAAATCCGATCGTAGTGCCCCTTGACGTCCATGTACTCGTCCCGATTCAGATACACCGCTGGCGCGTCCGGAGCCTTCGGATCCGAAGTCATCTTCAGCTCATCCGCGGTCGGCTGCCTCCAGTTAGCCGCGCCAAACGCGGGCAAACATCCAAATACTGTCAGAAACAAAAGAAAACGACGATAAGCAAGTCCCATGGCAGATACCTCAACGACCCATAGCCCAACGTACTTCCCGAACCCGACGCTCCGGGCCCAGCATTACTCGCTCTTCCCCGTATCCGCGGCCGTGCTCGCTTCCGCGGACCGCTTCAGCATGACCTGTTCCTGGTCCTGGGCTCCGGTCTTCTGAAAAAACTCTCGCAGCTCGGGATATTCCGTCGCCTTGAACAGCGTGTTGCCCATCGCCATCACCCGTTCCTGGTGATACGTGCTTCCCGTATTGCTGTAGTCCGCCTTGTAAACGGCCACCTGCGGAATTGGAATGCTCGCGCCTTTGGGCAGGCTTTCGATCGCCAGTCCCGGCGCCAGCGTCAGGTCCACCTTGTCCTGCGTCACGTAGGGATAGTGCATGTCCACCGGATTCTCCCGCTTTCCAGCGGAAAAGAGTGGCTTCTCCCTCGCCTCAAAAAAAGCGCTCGGCAAAAAGACCCTCTTCCCGGTCTGTGTCCCGAGGCTGCCACTCACATCCATCACCACCAGCAGAGCCGTTGTGCTGTCCGTCAGTCCCACGATATGGTTCGTCCTGATCTCAACGCCATCGGGTACCCGGGCCTGCACGATCGCGTCGAAGTCCTTCTTCACTTCCTGCTCGTCCGTCCGCAGCGCTTCCTGCCGCCAGCGCAGCGCTTCCGCTCCGCCCATCGAAATGCGTACCGTGCCCTTCAGCGTGCCATCCGCGCTCAGCGTCAGATCCGCGGTTTGCAGCATCTGGTTGTCCTGGTAACTGGCTCCCGGAGTGTTCATCAGCGCGGGTCCGCTGTCGCTCTGCCGAATCCCGGACAGTTGGGTATGGGCCCACTGCAGTTTTCCAAATTCGCAATAGCGCTGGCCGGGATCGAAAAATACCTCTTTACCCCCCACGTTGACGATCGCGATTTCGTCTTCCAGCTGGCTCCAGTCCAGCCATCCGCCATTGAACAAAGCCTTGTTCCGCTCCGTCACCGCCATCGCGTAGGCCTTCAGCCCCGCCGCCCGCGCCATCGCAATGAACAGCCGCGTGATCTCATCGTCGCTTCCCCGCTTCTGCTCCCAGATATCCGCCGCGGTTTTTACCCGCAGCCCCTCAGCCTTGTTCTCCGCCTGCGAGTGCTCCCGGGAAAATCGCGTGTTGTCCAGCGTCATCATCGCCGCATAAATCTTCCTCAACTTCTGCTCGTCTGAATCTCCCGGCGAGACAATCCCCGCAACCGCCTGCCGGATCTTGTCGGTCGGATTGGCAAAGCGATCGACATCCTTTGACCAGACCTTGCCTTCCTCTCTCCAGAATTCCGGCCCTGAAGCGGCCTGCGAATAGTAAAAGAGCAGCTGATAGGCATAGCTATCCAGAGGAGGCGAGAATTCCTCATCGGTGAGCGCCGGGACATTTTCCACCACCACGTCGTAGCCATCCATCCCCGCCCGGACGTTCACCCCCTTCGGCAGGTTGGGATAGTAAAGCAGCCGGCTCGCCACATTTTCCTTCCCGAACGCGTCCTTCGTGGTCAGAATCTTGCTGGTCGTCGCCAGGTTCAGCGGTATGAAGTGATAGTGCGCTCTGTGCGTGAAGACGGATTGCTGAAGATAGAAGTGCGGCGGGATATACCAGTTATCGGCGTACTGCAGCTCCCAGCGATACTCGAGTATGCTGCCCACCTGCACGTCGGGCATGCTGAAGACCTTCGCCATCCATTTCACGTCGCCGCTTTTCACCAGCTCTTTGCTGTAGGGTTTTCCCGTGAATGGAATCACGGTCCCATCCGCGTGAATGGTGCGCCCCTCCACCGCCTTAATGTCCGAATTGCTTCCTTCGTAGGGAATCTCGATGTCGCTGAACTCCTCTTTCCCCTTTTCCGTCAGGATTTTGATCTGCGCGTACACGCGGTGAAAATGCAGGTTGTCGTCCACCATTTCCTCGCGGAACAGATACACGGCCGGGGCATCCGGCGCTGCCGGATCGGACGTCATTTTCAGCTCTTCTGGCGTTGGTTGCGTCCACGTGGCCGCGTTCAGCGCGGGAAGCACTGCGAACAGAGACAGAGTCGCAAAGAAAAAAGTACGGCGCAGGATGGCAACCACAATAACCTCACCCCATTGGGAACAGATTTCGACAACTGAGCACGGATTCCTTCCGAATCCGCAGTAACAGATTGAGGCGCGAGACGTAGCCCTTTTGTAAGTCCTCGCCGCGACTTATGCAAGACAATTCTTAGTTCGCGGCAGCCCGTCAGAGGAAAAGACGAGGGGGCGCGCGCTGGAGTACGGTTGATCGCGCCGGCCAGAGCCGTCGGATTGAAGGCATACGCTCGGCCCGCTGGAACAGTATCTAGGGCGCCAGATAGGGCCGCAGGCCATCCCACGGATATAGTCCCGTCGGGCCCAGATCCGATTCCCTCTGCTCCTTCGAATCCCAGCGCACGAAGAACCCCACCACCTGGTTGTTGTAATTCCGCGTGTTGTTCAGCGACAGGAATCCACCCGCGAACCAGTGATCGCTCAGGTGATAGGCCATCTCGCCTTTGAAGTCGTAGTTGCCGCTCACCACCGACTCCGAGGAATACGACGCGTTGCTGTTGGCAACTTCCAGCGCCTGGTCGAGCGGGAAGAAGGGCACGCTGTCCTGCTGGAAGGCCTCGACTCCGAAAGCCGCGACCACGCTGTAGTGAATGTTCGCCCCATACCGTCCGACGAAGGAGAATGGCATGTTGGCCAGATAGTAGGCCTGCGGGCTGAAGTATCCACCCTGGCCATAAGTAAAGAAGTTCGTGTTATGCGCGTAATGCATCCCGAAGAAGTTCACGCCCACCGTCAGATTGCCTTCGTTGGGAACTTCTTTCACCCGCCAGTAAGCGCCCGCGTCTCCATTCACCCGGTCGTTGTTCTGCACGTGAACGCCGCTGAGATACTGCCCGCCGGCGCTGACATAAAGCCCCGAGCTGGGATCGCTCCTGCCGAACTGCACATCTCCGCCCGTGGCGATCACGCCGCCCCAGATATTTCCCTCAAACCCCGGTCCCGCCGAGCCCGGATCGCGCAATCCCGAGTAGGAAAGCTGCGAGTCTTTGACTGAATCGCGGCTCGCGGTGAACGTGAAGGGCCCGTTGCCCGGCTTCCAGTCCACCCGTCCGATCACATTCGAAACCAGGAAGCCCCACGGCGAATAGCCTGCGCTGACAGCGAAGTTCGACGTTGCGAACTGCACTTCTCCGCCCACCCCAGTTGCGTTCTGCTGGTTCAGCACCGCGTTCGCCGGCGCCGTGCCCAACTGTTCCACCACGCCGCCTGGCAGCAGCGGCGACTTGGTAGCCGCTCCCGAATCCAGAAATACCGGGTTCGAAACAACGGTCAGCCGCATGGCTCTCCCCAGCTCCGCCGATGCCTCGAACGGAGCCTGCAGTGCGGTCAGCGCATCGAACCCCGCTGTGCCGCTGCGGTGATTCACCGTCCCCGTCCCACCCACCCAGGAGCTGTACTCGCCCTCGATGTAGCCCAGCTGGATCTGCGCCTGTTCCCGCAAGTCCCTTTGCCGCACAATCGAGGGCCGCTCGTAAGGCCCGCGCAGCGGAGGCAGATTCTCCCGCATGAGGTCGTCGTCGCTCGCCCCTGCGGCCGAAGGCGGTTTCTCGAAGTAATCAGGCGTATTCGGCTGAATCTCTTCGGAAGGCGGTTGGTACTGCGTTGAGACCATCGAGGGATCGATCGGCTTCTTCGCCGCATCCAGGGCCGCTTCCGCGCCGGTGGCGTTCGGCAGCGGGGTCAGCGCCGGACTCGTCTCCAGTCCAATTTGCTGTGGTTGCTCCTCCGGAATGCTCACGTCGCTCACCTGCGTCTCCGCATCGGGATTCGGCAGCGACGCCTGCGGTATGTAGGGCTTCGTTTGCGGTTGCGCAGGCCTGGCTGGCTGCGTCTCCGGCTTGGTCTCCGGCTGCGCAGTGTTCGGATTCTCTCTGGCCGGTGGGTTCACGCCACCTTGCGCCGGCGCTGGATTCCCGCTCGGCGGCATAATCGGGACAATGCCCGGCTCTGTATTTCCCGCACCCCGCGAAGGCGATGGCGCATTCGGCAATTCGCCCGCCCCTTCCCCACTTCCCGGTCCGATCGGGTAAATCTGCACGGGCGCCGTCCCCATGTAATAAGGATCGGGCCCCAACGGCTTGTTGCCGGCCCGCGTCGGATTTGGATTGCTGTAGCTCGGCAGCGGCACTCCGGCCTCGCCCTCGACGGTCGCATCCTGGTCCGGATTCAGCAGGTTCACCAGATCCGTGGGCTTCGCGGGCCTCGTCTGCTTCACCAGATCGGACTTATCCAGTTCGTGGGCCAACGTCGCCGTTGGTGTCGCCGACGGCATCGCATTAAGCGACGCTCTCCAGTATTCCGCCGCCCGAGCGCGGTCTCCGCGCGCCTGCTCAAACTGCGCCGCCGACGTCAGCACTTTCGCATCGTTGGGGAATTTTCCCAGCGCATCGCGCAGCCATGCTTCGGCCTGCTTCATGTTCTGCACGGCGATCGACGCGCCCACCATACTCTGGTAATCCGAGGGCGTCGCGTTCGTCATATCCAGCGCCTGATAGATCGCCATCGCGTCTTTGGGCTGACCGGCCTGCACGAAACCCGCGGCCAGCGCTTTGCTCACCGCCGGATTTCCGGGAAACGCCTGCGCCGCCGCCATCAATATATCCACAGCACGGCGCGGATTCCCCGCCGCCGCCGCCTGCGCCGCTCGCCGTTGCGCCCACGACGCCCAGATGGTCTGCACCTGGCGCCGCTCTTCGTCCTTCATATCGCGGCGATCGCCCATGCCCATCAATTGCCGGTAGAGCTCGCGGTCGTCGCCCAGGTTGAACAGCGTCCACGCCGTAGCAATGTCCACGCTCGCCGGCGCCCTCTTCCCCTCGCCGCGGTAGTAGTCCTGAATTTCCATGAGCAACGCCAGCGCCCCGCGCTGGTCGCCGTTCGCCGCGTAAATCGCCGCCAGCGTCTGCTGGTATTCGACATCCGTAGCCAGCGCCTTGCGCACCTCCGGCGGAATCTGCTGGATCTGCGCCAGCGCGTCCGCGTCGTGATCCGTCGCATGCAGCGCGGCCATCAATCCCTTCCACCCATCCAGCCGATCCGGATGCTGCGTCAGCACGCTGCGGTAGATCCCGTAGGCCGCCTGCGGATGATTGCGCTCGAGGTCAACCGCGGCCACTTGCAATTGCAGCGGAATCGGCAATGGCTGCCCGTTCTCCTCATAAATCCCGATGGCCCGCTCCAGGAATCCCTCCGCGACATCGGGATGGTTCTGGCTCTGGTAGATCGCCGCCAGCATCGAGAGAAACCCGCCATCGCGCAGGGCATTGTCGTAGGCGTCGGGCGGCATCCGCTCCACCATCGCAATCGCATCGGCATCGCGCCCCGCCAGGTGCTCCATCGCAACCATGCCCTGCCATGCGGGCACGCTGTTCGGATCGACGCGGAGAATCCTCCTATAGATCGCCGAAGCCTGCGTGAAACTCTTGTCCTGCGCCAGCAACGCGGCGTACTGCAGGGTGATTTCGGTCTTAATCCGCTCCTCGCCCGCCGGATAATGCAGATTGATCGCCTGCAACAGATAGCGCTGCGCTTCGGCATCCTGGCCGACCATTACATAGGCCCGCGCCAGGGTTCGCAGGTACTCCGGATCCTTCGCGGAGCTGGTTTTCAGTGCCGCCGGGAACTCCGTCGATGTCACCAGCGCCGCTCTCCCCTGTGCTGCCTCGACCTGCGCCATGAAGAGGCCGCGCCACCACGCCGGCGCTTTTGGCTGTTTGTGCACCAGCAGGCGATACAACGGAATTGCCTGCTCCGGCTCCTGCATCTTCATGTAAGCGCCGGCTTCTCCGGTGAGCGCGTCCACGCTGCCGGGCCGCAGCACCAGCGCCGCCTGATAGTTCTTCACCGCCTCATCCATCCGATTGGCATCGAACGCGTTCGTGCCCTGCTGCATCGCGTTCCAGAAGCGCGCAGTCGCCAGCGACTCGGTCACCAGCGAGTTGCGCAGGCCATTCTCCTGTGCCTGCTCGAAGAACGTCGTGGCCTCGGCAAAATTGTTTTGCTTCATGCGCACAAAGCCGAGCCCGGCCAGCACCCGCGGATTGGTGGGCTGCGTCGCGTTCAGATCTTCAAACATCTGCTGCGCCGTGGCCAGACGATTAGCGGCCAGTTCCCGGAACGCGGCCTGTTCCGCCGCCGTGCGCGCAATGCCCACCCCGGCCTTCGCCTGGCGCTGCTCGGTTTCTTCCAGTTCCCTCGCCAGCTCGGCATCCGGATGCAGCTTCAGGTACTCGCGAACCGCCGGAGCCGTCGCCGGATTCTGCACATCCCAACCCAGCGCCTGGCGCAGCGCCGCCTGCGCTACCGCGTCCTGCGGATACTGGCTCAGAATCTTCTCGCCCTCCGCCCGCGTTTTCGGAGCGTAGGTGAGCACGCGCCCCAGGTCAATCGCATATTGCGGATCGCTGGGGTACTTCGCCATCAGTTTCCGCAGGCCATCGATGGCATCGTCGCGTGTGGAAATGATCGCGGCCTCGGTGTCGTAGTAGGCCAGCGCCCAGTTGTCCGGCGGATGCGTCCCGAAGCTCTGGCGGTAAATCTTCAGCGCTTCTTCGTTGTGCCCGTTCTTCGCCAGCTCCGCGGCTTGCTGCAGAAGCTGATTCTGCGTCTTGCTGCTGACCAGGGTTTCGATCCTGGCGATCTCCGGGCTGTTCGGATTCACGGCGCGGAGGCGCTCGATGTACGTCTCCGCCTCAGCGTCGTTCCCGCTCAGCTTCGCCCAGCGCGCCAGCCCGGCGAGCGCCTCCTGATTGTTGGGATCGGAAAGAAGAATCTGGTGCCAGGTCTGCGCCGCCAGATCCAGATGCCCCGACTGCTCCTGCGATTGCGCCTTTTCGAGCAGCGTCGTTTCCGCCGCCGACTGCGCCCGCGCCGGCGCGCCGCAGAGGCAAAGAATCGCCCCCAGGCTCAGGCCCATCACCAGCGTGCGGAGGCTTCGGTTCATCGTTACTTCTTCCATATCACTCTGGGCCCTTCCGCGCGATCACCCGAAGGAGGTGGCACTACTCGCTCCGTGCCCGCCTCTGCCCCCAACCCTCTCGTAGCCCTCCTGGCGCTAACCCCCTGTGGGCCCTCGCATCTCCATCATCAGCCCTCGACTACCAATAAGCGCCGCCGCGCTTTCGCCCGCAGCCAGCCACGTATCCAGATGGCAAACACAAAGCTGATCGCCAGCACTACCAGATCCACCATCCACGGCACCTGCATAAACCACAAGCCCACCGCCGTCCACCACGGCAGAACCCCGACGTGATACAGGTTGTTGCCGATGCGGTAGCTCTCGAAGCGCGTGCCCTCGAGCAGCGCCACGGTGCCCGACACCGCGCTCGACTGCGAGGCCTCCAGAAACGCCTTGAGCATCGGTCCGGAATTGGCAGCGCTCTTCACATCGACCAGCACCACCGTTCGCCCGCTCGCGTAGGGCGATTCGATTTCCTCGATCAGCGCATCCGGAACACCCGTGGTCCCGATCTCGCCCGACGACGACAGCTGATCGGTCGCCGGGATCTTCCACCACATGTTGTGGAACGTCGAAAAGAAGCCGCGCGTGTCCTGCACCTTCAGGCTATTGTCGCCGAACGTCACCGGCATTCCCGCCGCCAGTTTTCCCACCGCTCCATTGCTGAGCCCGGTGGTGATGACCAGGAAATCTTCGTTGGCGCCCGCCTGCAGCACATCCGGACCAGCCACCGTGACGCGAATCGCCGGATATCCCGTCTCCGCGCCAAAATGCCCCATCATCGTCAGATAGGTTTCCACTTCCTGCAGCGATGGTTGATCCGGCAGCACAATCGTGGTCTGGCTCAGGTCCGCGTAGCGCGTAAACGGAAACCCTGCATTCGAAAACAGCTCCAGGTTCGGCATCGCCGCCCAGTGGGGCAAACCGTGCAGATCAATATAGGAGCTCTTGAGAATCGATCCCACCAGATTGGCGGGGACCGTGTCCTGGCAGTTGCCGCTCTTGAGCAACTGAAACGTCAGCCGGAACCTCATCGAGTTGGAAAACGGCCGCAGGTTCACCACCGGAATCGCCAGGTTGACCGACGTCTCCCTCGAGGCTTCCTTGCCTGGGACGAGTGGCACCGACCCCAGGTACGCATCGTTCGATTCCACCTGCATACTCGAGATCGGCCCGATCGGGATCGCGTTATACCGGTAATCCAGGTGCAGCAGCACGTTCTGCGTATCGCCGTAGAACAGGTCGGGTGGCACGTGGTAGTACGTGGTCATCGGCGAGTTGCCGTCACCCTGCAGCGACTCCGACGAGCTGTAATTCCACAATTGGACTTTGCCATCCGGTTGCTGCCAGCGCGGCGCATCGTCCGGGTTGCTCTTCGGCAGATGCAGATCGGTAATCGTCGATGTCGCCCCCTGCAGCCCTGGCCAGCCGGTCGCCAGCGCCTGCGCTGCCGCCAGCGTCTGATCCGCGTCCGCGCCGGTTACGATCAGCAC
>JBAVUB010000085.1:0-1838 GCA_049696575.1 Acidobacteriaceae bacterium
GTTCCTCCACCGCGCGTCGCACCTCCGGCGCGCCCCGGCATGCCTCATCCAGAAACGCGCTCCGCTCCGCGCGCGGCACATCCAGAGCCTCCCCGAAAATCTGCTCCGTGATGGACAGCCGTCTCTCCATCCCGCTCCCCTACCACTGGTGACCCGCATGGGATTTTCGCTTCACCCTATCACGCCGCCCTCCGAAGTACCACGAATCCCTCGCCATCCAGCCACGTCCAAAAACCACCTCCGCAGGCGCAGCGATCACCTGAGTGACGCGTCCGGAGCGGGGCTTAGTTGGAGGGTAGCGACGAGGCGGACTGCGAAGACGCCACCTGTTTAGCGTGTGCGATTAGCGCACTGAAGCGAGGGTCGCCATGAAGCGAAGCCAGATCCGAGTCCGTATCGATGCCCAGGGCATCGCCTGGGGGAAACCCGTGATCCACAGCGTCGGCCAGCAACGCGATGGCGCCGCTCTTATCTCCAAGGTGCGCCCTGAGACACGCCATGTTGTATTTGATCGTGGCGGTGACAGCATCCTCCGGTCCCGCCACGCGCTTGGCGACCTCCAGCGCCTGCTGGTCGAGCGCTTCGGCCACCTGGTATTTTCCTTCCTCCATGTAGTCGTTCTCCAAAGCCACCATGGCTGTCAGCGTGCGAGGATGATCCGGCCCCAGCACGCGTTTTGAAATTCCCAGTGCCTGGGCATGGAGCTTCTCCGACTGCGCGGTTTTCCCCTGGTAGAGCTCGGCATTCCCAAGGTTCATCATGGTCGCGAGCGTATCGGGGTGCTCCGGCCCCTGCACACGCTGATCGATCGCCAGCGCCTCGGACAGGAGGGTCTCGGCCTGGGCGTATTTCCCCTCATCCATATAGATATCCGCGAGGTCGTTCATGGTGATCACCCGGTCGGAGTTGGCCGGTCCCGGAACTTTGGTCTCGATGGCTAGTGTCTGCAGGTAGAGTTTTTCAGCATCCGCGAATTTCCCTTCGTTCATATAGACAGTCGCCAGGTCGCTCATCGATCGCAGGGTATCGAGGTTCCTGGGGCCCAGAACGCGGCGCTGTGCGTCGATCGCCTGCCGGTCCAGCGCTTCGGCTTCCCCATACCTGCCTTCCTCATCCGCCACCAGTCCCAGATCGTGCACTGCGTTCAGCGTCGCAGGATTGTCACTCCCGAGCCTTCGCCGCCCCAGCTCCAGCGCACGCTCCAGCTGCTTGCGGGCTTCCGGATACAAAGCCAGATCGATGTACGCCGAGGCCATCGTGTTGCGCAGCGCAACCTCCACCTCCGGTTGCGTGGCAAACTTTCCGTTAACCTGCTGTGCCGCCCGATCGAGCACCGTGCGCACGGTGATATTCGGATCCGGCTTGGCGCCTCGCTCTGCCTGAGCTCCCGCACTGGCCTGCGCCAGCAGATCGTTCTGGAGAAAATCGTTCACAGCCTTGGCCACCGCCGCTTCACGGCCAGCGCGAATGCTCTGCCGAATGCTGACCGCGGTGGCCACGATCAGCACCAGCGCAAACGCTGAAGCCGTGATCAGGCCGGCGCGGTAACGGCGCGCAAATTTGTGGGCACGGTAGGCGAGCGAAGGCGCTACCGCCACCACCGGCTGATTGGTCAGATACCGCCCGATGTCCGCGGCGAAATCCGATGCTGACGCATAACGGCGCGAGCGGTCCTTCTCCAGAGCCTTGAGCGCAATCGCATCCAGCTCGCCGCGGATCTGCCGAACCAGCGTCGCAGGCGCCGTCCGGCGTTTGCGCGCTGCTTCCGTCGCCGCCGCCGCATCCTGAGTCCGGACTCGGGTGCTGGGCTTCGGCACATCATCCTCACGCAGCTTCTT
>JBAVUB010000086.1:0-7429 GCA_049696575.1 Acidobacteriaceae bacterium
CCAGGTTCGCACCGGCATTCCGGCGTACGGCAGCGGCGGCTTCACCAGCTACTCCGACCAGCAGCTTTCGGATCAGCTCGGCGGATGGGCGCGAGAGGGCTTCGCCAGCGTAAAGATGAAGGTCGGGTCGCATCCGGACAAGGATCCGGCTCGCGTGGAGACTGCGAGGAAGGCCATAGGCGATCGATGCAATTTGTTTGTCGATGCAAACGGCGCATATACCGTGACGCAGGCGATTGACCTGGCGCAGAATCTTGCCGCTCAGGGGGTTCGATGGTTTGAGGAACCGGTCAGCTCCGACAACCTCGTCGGCCTGAGACAAATCCGTGAGCGAGCTCCTGTGGGCTTGGATATTGCCGCCGGCGAGTATGGCTGCACCGCCTGGTATTTCCGGTCGATGCTGGATGCCGAAGCAGTGACGGTGCTGCAGGCAGACTGTACGCGCTGCGGAGGCATCAGCGGGTTTCTGGATGCGGCGGCGCTTTGCTGGGCGCATAACATTCCACTCTCTTCGCACTGCGGACCCAGTATGCATCTGCATGTTTGCTGTGCCGTGCCCCGAGCTGTGCACATGGAGTTCTTCCACGACCACGTCCGGATCGAGCGCATGTTCTTCGATGGATTTTGCGAGCCAGTGAATGGGTGCATGATTCCCGACCTCTCTCGCGCGGGAATGGGCCTCGAGTTGAAGGAAAAGGATGCGGCGCGCTTCCGGGCGTAGCCGCGTGAGACCGGGCGCTGCAATGAGAGCGCTCGCAAACGGAAAGCAGGAGTGAAGTATGGCAAAGCAGGTTTCAGATCTGATCGTTGAACGCCTCATCGAGTGGGGCGTGGACACCATCTTCGGCTTTCCGGGGGACGGGGTCGATGGATTCTTTGAATCGCTGCGAACTCACAAGGATAAGCTTCGCTTCATTCAGGTGCGGCATGAGGAGGCTGCGGCGTTTGCCGCCGTCGGCTATGCGAAGTACACCGGACGTCTTGGCGTTTGCTGCGCGACGTCAGGCCCCGGCGGCATTCATCTGCTGAACGGACTTTATGACGCCAAGTGCGATCTGCAGTCGGTGCTCGCCATTACCGGGCACACCTTTCACGATCTCATCGGCATGGACTACCAGCAGGACGTGGACCTGGACAAACTATATATGGATGTCGCGGTCTTTAATGAACGTGTCATGGGGCCGGCCCACGCGGTCAATGTAGTCGACATGGCAGTCCGAACCGCGTTCGGGCGGAGAGGCGTCGCTCACATCTGTATCCCCAAAGACATTCAGGAGTGGCCCGTCTCGGACAAGATGCGCAGCGGCGCCAACATCGCGGGCCATAGCGGGGACTGGGCCACGCCGTCAACGGCGCGGCCAGCGGATATGCTTCTCCGCAACGCGGCCTCCATCATCAACGATGGATCGCGAGTTGCGATCCTGGTGGGGCGTGGCGCTCTCGGGGCTCGCGAAGAAGTCGCGCAGCTGGCCGAGACCGTTGGGGGCCCGGTCGTCAAAGCGCTTTTGGGAAAAGGAGTGCTTCCTGATCGCAGTCCATATACCACTGGCGGTATCGGTTTGCTCGGCACCGCTCCCTCGGTCGATGCCATGGAGGAATGCGACACCCTCATCATGATCGGCACCAGTTATCCCTATATGGAGTTTTTGCCCAAGCCCGGACAGGCGAAGTGCGTTCAGATCGAGCTCGACCCCACCCGCGTCGGGCTCCGCCATCAGGTGGATACCGCGCTCGTCGGCGACGCCAGGACCATCCTGCAGGCTCTGTTGCCGTTGCTGAAACGCAAAAACAATAAGTTCCTTAAGAAATCGCAGGAACGGATGAAGTCCTGGAACGAGCTCATGGAAGAACGAGGCACGCGCAAGGACCTGCCGATGAAGCCTCAGGTGGTGACTCACACCCTCAATCGGCTGCTCGATGATGACGCCATCGTTTCCTCCGATAGCGGCACCATCGCCACCTGGACGGCTCGCTATATCGAGATGCGCGGCAAAATGCAGTTCTCTCTGTCCGGGTCGCTGGCGACCATGGCCAACGGCCTCCCTTACAGCATCGGCGCTGCCGTTGCTTACCCGGGACGCCAGGTGGTCTGCGTCGTAGGCGATGGCGGACTGACCATGCTGATGGGCGAAATTGCCACCCTGGTGAAATACAAGCTGCGGGTCACAGTCATCGTCATCAAGAACAACGTTCTCGGCCAGATCAAATGGGAACAGATGATCCTCGAAGGAAACCCGGAATTCGGCGTCGAACTCGAGCCGATCGATTTCGCCATGGTGGCGACGGCGTGCGGTGCTCGCGGATACACCATCGAGCGCCCGGAGGATGCCGAGCCCGTGCTGCGCCAGGCGTTGAGGCACGATGGGCCGACCGTTGTCCAGGCAATCGTCGATCCCAACGAGCCGCCGATGCCCGGCAAAGTCACGACGGAACAGGCTTATAAGTTTGCGAAGTCTCTCCTGCGCGGGCAGAAAGATGCGGTCAAAATCCTGAAAACCGTTGCGGAAGATCGGGTCCGCGAGGTTATCTAGCCAAAATGGAAACCGCAGCGGGACCTCTCACGCTCAGGCACCCTGAAAAGGATGCCGCGACAGCTGCGCGCCTTATTCGCGAAGGACGCTTTCAGCGCAGCCTCGCGTTGCTTACCGCTGCCACCAGCATCATCAGTGGTCTCGAAGTAGCGTACGAGCATTATCGCGGCAGCTACAACCGGCGGGTGATGTATACGCCCGTCATCCTCAGTGCGGTTCTGGCGATTGCAGCGGTCGCGGGTTTTTTTAGCCGGCGCGCGGCTCGCGTTGTGCTGCGGCTGGCTGCCGCTGTTACGCTCGCCGATGCCGGGGTTGGCTTCTACTTCCACATTCGCGGCATCGCCCGTAAACCCGGCGGATGGCGGCTCCCCATGACCAACATGATCATGGGGCCGCCCATCTTCGCGCCTCTTCTGTTCGGCACCAGCGCCTATCTGGGCCTGATTGCTTCTTTTCTGCAGCGGGAAGACGCGGACCAACTTGTCTCCGGCCAGCCTGCCGAGAGTCGGGATCGGTCGATTAGCGCTCAGGACCAATCCACTCGCGGCTGGATCGACCGTCTCTTGCCGCCGCGCGCCGAACGCGATCTTATCTCTGAAGAGCAGGATATTCGCGAGGGTAAATTTCAGCGCCAGGTTGCGACTATTACTGGCATCAGCGCCCTGTTGAGCGGTTTTGAAGCGTACTACTCGCATTATAAAAACAATTTTCGGTACATGGCTCAGTGGAGTCCGGTGGTCATTGCTCCAATGTTGGCGGCCGCTGCCTTCATCTCCGTTAAAAAGCGCAGCGTGGCCAGAACGGCTCTGCCCGCACTTTCTCTGGTGGCCAGTGCGGATGCCGCCGTCGGCTTCTTTTACCACGCGCGCGGCGTGCTGCGGCGGCCGGGTGGTCGCAAACATCTTCTCTACAACATCATGTATGGCCCTCCCATTTTCGCTCCTCTATTGTTCGGCGCCGCAGGCATGCTGGGAATTTTGGCCAGCCTGCTTCGGCGCAGGAAGGAATGAGGCTGGAATGGCGTCAGATCAAGATCACATTCATCCGGAGACTGCATGAACCCGAACGATGCGCAAGATTCGGCGCTGCTGCCTCGCGATCCGGCGACGGGCGAAGCGCTGCCGCAAAAGGCGCAGCCCGGATACTATCCAGGCTTCAGCACAATGTCACAGGCGGCATTCTGGGATGAGGCGACCCGCGCCGTCATTACCATGCGCGTCGAGCAGACGCCGCCGATCCGCTACTTCAATCCTGATCAGGCGAAATTCTGGCGAGCGGTCTTCGATCACCTCATCCCGCAGCACGACCGCACTCCGGATCGCCGCATCCCCATCGTAGAACCGCTCGATGAACGGCTCTATAAAAACCGGGGAATTGGATATCGCTATGAATCGATGCCTCCGGACCGCGAGGCGTATCGTCTCGGACAGGAGGCGATCGATGCGGAAGCGAAGCAGCGTTATGGCGGAGCGTTTCTCGATCTGCCTCATCGTCAGCAGGATCTTGTTCTGCAGGCAATCCACGACAAGAAGCCCGCGGCCGCGAAAGCGATCTGGAAGCAGATGTCGGTCGGACGTTTCTGGCAACTAATCATCCAGCATGCGCTTGAGGGTTATTACTCCCACCCGTGGGCGTGGGACGAAATCGGATTCGGTGGACCCGCCTATCCTCGTGCCTACATGCGCCTCGAGCGTGGCGAGCCTGAGCCGTGGGAGGTCGAGCCCAGGCCATACGACTGGGATGCGCCCAGCTATACCGTGTCCGATACGACGGAACCCACACACCATCTCCACCTGGAATCAGATCAGATCGATTAAGCACCGCTTTACGAGGCGTAATGGACAAGCCCTTCCTTGGCGCGTTTCAGAATCCGACGAACCACGCACATATGCTGGGGCCGCTACAGAAGGTCCACCTGCCCGTGCTTCGTTTTCGAGAAAGCGACGAGGTGGACTACGCGATCGTCGGTTGCGGAGCTGCCGGCGGGGTGCTTCTTCAGCGGCTGGCGCGTGCCGGCTTTCGCATTGTTGCGCTGGAAGCCGGTCCTTTCTGGAATACGGAACGCGACTGGGTCTCCGATGAATCAGGTTCGCACCAACTTTACTGGGAAGATCCACGGGTGACAGGTGGAAAGAATCCTTTGGCGCTCGGCGCCAATAACTGCGGCCGCGGTGTGGGCGGAGGATCTGTCCACTGGGCGGCCTTTACTCCGCGTCTGCACCCATCGGATTTTGAAATTTATACCCGTGACGGAGTCGGCGTGGACTGGCCCATCTCGTATGACATCCTTCGTCCCTACTACGAGCAGCTTGAACTGGAGATGCCGGTTGCCGGTCCCGCCTGGTATCCCTGGGGCCACCCGCATGGATATGCTTACGGTCCTCATCCCATGGGCGGCGTCGGCAATGCTCTGATCAAAGGCTGCTCGGCGCTCAACATACCGGTCTCGATCGGCGGCCCGGTCGCCATCCTTTCCGGCTCGCACGGAGATCGCCCGCACTGCATCTATCGGGGCTTCTGCATTCAGGGATGCAAAGTTGGAGCGAAGGCCAGCACCCTCATCACGCATGTTCCGGATGCTCTCCAGAGCGGCGCGGAAATTCGCGATCGGTCGATGGCCTCCCGCATTGAGCTGGGGAAAAACGGCCGCGTCACTGGCGTTCACTATTTCGACGATGATGGCGCGCCCCATTTTCAACGCGCAAGGGCCGTCATCGTCTCCGGCTATGCGATTGAAACACCCCGCCTGCTCCTCAACTCTGCATGTCCCGGTTTTGAAAAAGGTCTGGCGAATTCAAGCGGCACCGTGGGCCGCTATCTCATGGCCCAGGCGGGCAACGTCGTCCTCGGACGTTTCGATCAGCCAGTGCGCATGTACAAGGCGCCCCCCGCGCACGCACTCACCGAGGAGTTCTACGAAACTAATTCCAAGAACGATTTCGCGCGCGGGTTCGCCATTCAGACGGTGGGGCCGCTGCCCATCGCTTTCGGCAAGCAGATGGTGGCGGCGAAGAAGGCCTGGGGCTGGGGCCTGCGTCGCGAAATGATGGATTACAACCAGTGGGCCACCTTTGGTCTGCTCGGCGAGATTCTCCCCTGGCCCGACAATCGCGTTACGCTTGCCGACGACATAGACCGATTCGGTCTCCGCGTCGCGCACGTCACCTTCAACCTTCACGACAACGATAAGAAGCTCATCAGGGCCGCCAAAGAGAAGACCATGGAAGTTATGCACGCAGCCGGTGCGACGGAAGTAGTTCAGGAAGCGCGTTACGCTCATCTCGTCGGCGCTGCCCGCATGGGCTCGGATCCACGGTCTTCGGTCGTGGACAAGTTCGGACGAACCCACGATGTCCCCAATTTGTTCGTCTGTGACGGATCAATCTTGCCGACCCAGGGATCGGCAAATCCTGGCCTCACGATTCAGGCGCTGGCAGCCCGTACTGCCGATTACCTCATCTCGCAAGGAACCGCGGTCTTTACGAGCGACAAACGGGACATGACAGAGCCACCTTTGCGCCGGGAACTCGCACCCCCTGGAACCTATAGCCGAGGAGTCCCGCGGCTGAAGTAAGAATGCAATGCGGTCCTGGCGGCGGTGGTGAACTGTCCAGTCAGGGACGCAAGGAAATGTGGTCGGCGCGCCAATTGAGACAACGGGCCGTCGATGGTTAGAGCTGGTTGAGGATTATCGACCGAGCCAGAAGGCGGCCGCGCCAAACGTGGCGAACCCGACGGTGAGCCACGCTACGTAATCACCGGGGTGGCCGCTCTGCAGGTCGCGGACGATGCGCATGGAGCCTTCCAAATGCGAAGGCCAGCGCATTGCGCGTGGAAAGCGCAAATGCAGCACAGCCCATAGTGCCACTCCGACTGCCAGCACGACACGGACGCAGGCTAAAATGAACGGCGTTCTTACCTCCAGAGAGGGTGCGAGCAGCATGGGCAGCGGCGTTGAGCCGGCGAAAACCGCCTGCGCGTAACTGCGAAAATCCATGAAGCGGATCGAGGACGACCAGACCGTGTTCGTGAACCGTGAGCAGTAAGTCAGCAAGATGGAACCGGCAATGCACAGGAAACCTGGCGTCCACAGAAACCAGTTGATTCTCCGATTTTCCTCGCTGGTTTCCGGCAATTCGTCGACCTGGGCGGATTTGTCAACAGGTCCGGGGTCACCCACGCCCAGAAAAATTCTGAAGCCGGCGCGGAGAACAGCCGCTCCGGTGAGAACGCCGGCAACAACAAAGATGCCTTCGGCCCATGAAGCGTGTGCAGCGATGCGCGTTTCGCCGGCGGCGAGAGCAAAGCCCGGAGCAGCGGCCAGTCCGAGTCCGCCCAGAAACCAGACGAGCGCAGTCCAGCGCAGAGTCCTTGCACGGCCGAAGAGCGCTGGCTCACTGATCCTGTGAAAGCGATGCAGCAACACGCCGGAGGTGAAGAAGAGGCTTGATTTCGCGAGCGCATGCGCGGTGAGATAGATGAACAGCCCGGTCAGCGCATCCTTCGACCACAGGCCGAATGCCAGCGTCATGAGGCCGGTATGACTGACCGTGGAGAATGCCAGCAGCCGCTTAAGGTGGTGCTCGGCGAAACACATCATGCCGCCCCAAAGCGCGGTCAGGCCACCGAAAACGACGAAGATCCAGTGAAGATGACTGGTGTCGAAGCAGCCCTGAAAAACGCTGGCGTAGACGCGCATCGCGCCGAAAAGTCCCAGCTGTACCATTAGGCCTGAAAAGAGAACACAGACTGGAGTAGGCGCTACGGCGTGAGCGTCGGGAAGCCAGAAGTGAAAGGGCACGGTCGCAGCTTTCACCAGAAAGCCCGTCGTCAGGAACGCAAAGGCTGCGACGACCAGCCGATCATGCCGCCCGGTCAGCAGCAGCCCCATCTGCGCG
>JBAVUB010000087.1:0-5553 GCA_049696575.1 Acidobacteriaceae bacterium
TCGGTCCGGAAGAAATCACCCGCGACATCCCCAACGTCAGTGAGCACTCCCTGCGCGATCTGGATGAGAGCGGCATCATCCGCATCGGCGCCAAGGTCCACCACAACGACATTCTGGTCGGCAAGGTCACGCCCAAAGGCGAAACTCAGCTCACCCCGGAAGAAAAACTCCTCCGCGCCATCTTCGGCGAAAAGGCCGGCGATGTTCGCGACGCTTCCCTCACCTGCCCTCCCGGCATCGAGGGCACCGTGGTCGACGTCCGCATCTTCTCCCGCAAGGGTCAGGAAAAGGACGAGCGCGCCCGCCAGATCGAAGCCGAGCAGATCGCTCAGCTCGAAAAGAACCTGTCCGACGAAATCCGCATTCTCACCGACGAGCGCCTCAAGCGCCTCGAAGGCATCCTCGGCGCAAAAGAAGTCCTCGCCGATCTGCACGACGAGCGCACCAACAAGCGCCTGCTCGCCAAGGGAGCGATCCTCGATCGCGACGCCATCGAGCGCATCTCCACCCGCAACCTCAAGCGCATTCGCTACAACGATAAAGATCCGCGCGTGAATGAGCAGATCGACGAGATTGAGGAGATGACCTCGCGCCAGATCGATGTCCTGCGCAAAATCACCAACGAGAAAATCGGCAAGCTGCAGAAGGGCGACGAGCTGGCCCCCGGCGTCATCAAGCTGGTCAAGTGCTACATCGCCATGAAGCGCAAGCTCTCCGTCGGCGACAAGATGGCTGGCCGTCACGGCAACAAGGGCGTCATCGCCCGGATCCTTCCGGAAGAGGACATGCCCTACCTGCCTAACGGCACGCCCGTGGAAATCGTCCTCAACCCCCTCGGCGTTCCCAGCCGTATGAACGTCGGTCAGATTCTCGAAACCCACCTCGGCTGGGCCGCCCACGATCTCGGCCAGCAGATTGCCGAGTTGGTGAAGAAGAATCAGGATGCTAACGAAGTCCGCAAAGTCATCACCCAGAAGTTTGCCAACACTGCGGCCCTGCGCCAGCTCACCGAGCTCGACGACGACCGGCTCATGCGCGTCGCCGCCGGCATGAAGAACGGCATCTGGTTCGGCACGGCAGTCTTCGATGGCGCTCGCGAGGGCGAAATCAAGGCCCTGCTCACGGCCGCCGGCCTGCCAACTTCCGGCAAAACCGAGCTCTTTGACGGCATGACCGGCGATGCCTTCGAACAGCCGGCCACTGTGGGCTACATCTATATGTTGAAGCTTTCCCACCTGGTCGACGACAAAATTCACGCGCGCTCCATCGGCCCCTACTCGCTTATCACCCAGCAGCCGCTGGGCGGCAAAGCGCAGTTCGGCGGGCAGCGCTTCGGGGAAATGGAAGTCTGGGCGCTCGAAGCCTACGGCGCTGCTTACATCCTCCAGGAGTTGCTCACCGCCAAGTCCGACGACGTCTTCGGCCGTACCCGGATCTACGAAGCCATCGTCAAGGGCGAAGCAGCCATCGAGCCTGGCGTGCCCGAATCCTTCAACGTGCTCATCCGCGAGCTGCAGTCGCTCTGCCTCGACGTTGAGCTCATCAAACTGGCCCCCGGCGAAGGCCCAAAGGACGCGAAGAAACAGCCCGTCCCCGAACTCGCCGCCGCCGATTAGTTTTTGCAGCCGGCTGCAGGCTACCGGCTGTTTTAGGAGTTATGGCAGCGCAAACCATCGCGTTGCAACGCACATAAGCTGAACCGCAGTGCTACCGGCTACCCGCTACAGGCTACCGGCTGCTTCTGCCAGGGAGGTTGACCTTGTACCGTTCCAGCCCGTTCGAAATGACCAGCCCCATCACCGACTTTGACGCGATCCGCATCTCGCTCGCCTCGCCGGAAAAGATTCGCAGCTGGTCGCATGGCGAAGTCACCAAGCCGGAGACCATCAACTACCGTACCTTCAAGCCGGAGCGCGACGGGCTTTTCTGCGCCCGCATCTTCGGCCCGGTCACCGACTGGGAGTGCCTCTGCGGCAAGTACAAGCGCATGAAGCACCGCGGCGTCATCTGCGACAAGTGCGGCGTCGAAGTCACTGTCTCCAAAGTCCGCCGCGAACGCCTCGGCCACATCGAGCTGGCGTCTCCGTGCTCCCACGTCTGGTTCTTCAAGGGTCTCCCCTCGCGCATCGGCCACTTGCTCGACATCTCGCTCCGCGACCTCGAGTCCGTTCTCTATTTCGAGAGCTACGTCGTCGTCGATCCCGGCGACGCCCCCGTCCGCGAACGCGAGATCATCAAAGACGAAACCAAGTTCCGCGAAATGGACCAGCAGTACCGCCCCACCGGCTTCAAAGGCATGATGGGCGCCGAGGCTATCAAGGAACTCCTCAAGCGCGTCAACGTCGACGAGCTCTCCATCGAACTCCGCGAGCGGATGAAGGCCGAAACCTCCCTCCAGAAGCGCCTCAAGTTCGCCAAGCGCCTCAAGGTCGTTGAAGCCTTCCGCAAGTCCGGCAACAAACCCCAGTGGATGATCCTCGACGTCATCCCCGTCATTCCGCCCGAGCTCCGCCCCCTAGTGCCATTGGACGGCGGCCGCTTTGCCACGTCCGACCTCAACGACCTCTACCGCCGCGTCATCAACCGCAACAACCGCCTCAAGAAGCTCATGGACCTCCATGCGCCCGAAGTCATCGTGCGCAACGAAAAACGCATGCTCCAGGAAGCTGTCGACGCCCTCTTCGATAACGGCCGTCGCGGTCGCGTCCTGCGCGGCGCCAACAACCGCCCGCTCAAGTCGCTTTCCGACACGCTGAAAGGAAAGCAGGGCCGCTTCCGCCAGAACCTTCTCGGCAAGCGCGTCGACTACTCCGGCCGCTCCGTCATTGTCGTCGGCCCCGAGCTCAAGCTCCACCAGTGCGGCCTTCCCAAAAAGATGGCCCTCGAGCTCTTCAAGCCGTTCATCTACCACCGTCTCGAACAGACCGGCCACTGCACCACCATCAAGCAGGCCAAGGAAATGGTCGAGATGCAGGAACCCATCGTGTGGGACATCCTCGAGGAAGTCATCCGCGATCACCCGGTGCTCCTCAACCGCGCCCCCACCCTCCATCGCCTCGGCATCCAGGCGTTCGAGCCCGTCCTCGTCGAAGGCAAGGCCATCAAGATTCACCCCCTGGTCTGCACCGCCTTCAACGCCGACTTCGATGGCGACCAGATGGCCGTCCACATTCCGCTCTCGCCAGAAGCCCAGGTTGAAGCCAGCGTGCTCATGCTGTCCTCGCACAACATCCTTTCGCCCGCGTCCGGACACCCCATCACCGTCCCCACCCAGGACATGGTCCTCGGCCTCTACTACCTCACCAAGGCCAAGAAGGGAGCCCGCGGCGAAGGCCGCGTCTTCGCCAACATCGAAGAAGTCCTCATGGCCCTCGAAGCCAAAGAGGTGGAGACCCTCTCGCCGATTCGCCTCCGCTACACCGGCCCCGTGCTCGAAATGGGCACCGCCTACGACGACCAGGACCTCACCCACACCGAGCCCGTCCAGTACGACCGCCAGTTCATCACCACCACCGTCGGCCGCGCCATTCTCAATGACGCGCTCCCTCAGGAGATGCCCTACGTCAACGGCCTGCTCAAGAAAAAGGGCATCGGCCAGCTCGTCAATTACTGCTACCTCAACCACGGCCTTGAGCTCACCGTCACCATGCTCGACCGCATCAAGGACCTCGGCTTCCACTACGCCACCATCAGCGGCCTTTCCGTCGGACTCGATGACATGGTCATCCCCGAAGCCAAGTACGCCACCGTGCGCGATGCGGAAAAGCAGGCCATCGGCGTCCAGCAGCAGTATCTCGACGGCGCCATCACCAACGGCGAGCGCAACAACAAAGTCATCCAGATCTGGTCGGCAGTCACCGAGCGTGTTGCCGACGAGATGTTCGACAACATGAAGCGCGCCGACAAAGAAGGCGCCATGAACCCCATCTACATCATGGCCGACTCCGGCGCTCGCGGTTCCAAACAGCAGATCCGCCAGCTCTCCGGCATGCGCGGTCTGATGGCGAAGCCATCAGGCGAAATCATCGAGACCCCCATCACGGCCAACTTCCGTGAAGGCCTCACCGTGCTCGAGTACTTCATCTCCACGCACGGCGCGCGCAAGGGTCTCGCCGATACCGCCCTCAAAACCGCTGACTCCGGCTACCTCACCCGTCGTCTCGTCGACGTGGCCCAGGACGTCATCGTCAGCGAACGCGACTGCAAAACCGTCGAAGGCATCTACGTCACCCCCATCGTGGAGTCCGGCGAGATCATCGAGCCGCTCCGCGACCGCATCGTCGGCCGCGTCTCCCTCGAGAAAATCAAGGACTACGAAGGCAGCGTGATCGTCGACGTCAACCAGGAAATCACCGAAGACCTGGCCTCCGCCATTCAGGCCGCCGGCATCGAGCGCGTCAAGATTCGCTCCGTCCTCACCTGCGAATCCCGCCGCGGCGTCTGCGTCCTCTGCTATGGCCGCAACCTCGGCTCCGGCCGCATGGTCGAGCTCGGCGAAGCCGTCGGTGTCATCGCCGCGCAGTCCATCGGCGAACCCGGCACCCAGCTCACCATGCGTACCTTCCACATCGGTGGAACCGCTTCGCGTGTCAATGAGCAGTCCCGCCTCGAAGCGAAGAATAATGGGTCCGTCCGCTTCATCAACCTCGCTTCGGTCCGCAGCCGTCAGGGCGATCTCGTCGCCATGAACCGCTCCGGCTCCATCGCCGTCGTTGACGATCGTGGCCGCGAGAAGGAGCGCTACCAGGTCGTCTACGGCGCGCGCCTCAAGGTTGAAGAAGGCCAGAAGGTCCAGCTCGGCCAGGTCATGGCCGAGTGGGATCCCTACACCTTCGCCATCCTCACTGAAATCGGCGGCACCGTCCAGTTCAAGGACCTGCAGGAAGGCATCACCCTCCACGAAGAAGTCGACGAGGTCACCGGCCTCTCCCGTCTCGTGGTCGCTGAAGCCCCCGACGAGAAGCGCCAGCCCGCCATCGTCATCAAGGGCGCCAAGGGCAACAAGCGTTACCTCATGCCCAGCCGCGCTCACCTCATGCTCCAGGACGGCGACGAAGTCTTCCCCGGCGACATCCTTGCCAAGATCCCGCGCGAAACCACGCGCACCAAGGACATCACCGGCGGTCTGCCTCGCGTCGTCGAGCTCTTCGAAGCCCGCAAGCCCCGCGAAACCGCCATCATCTCCGAGATCGACGGCGTCGTTCGCTTCGGCGAAGTCTCGAAGGGCCAGCGCCGCGTCTACGTCACCGCCGACAACGGCGAGGAGAAGGAGTACTCCGTGCCTCGCGGCGTCCACATCAACGTCCAGGAAGGCGAGCGCGTCCGCGCCGGCGAGCCGCTCATGGATGGTCCTCTCAACCCGCACGACATTCTCGCCGTGCTGGGCGAAAAAGAGCTGCAGGCTTACCTGGTCAACGAAATCCAGGAAGTCTACCGTCTCCAGGGCGTGGCCATCTCTGACAAGCACATCGAAACCATCGTCCGCCAGATGCTCCGCTGGGTGAAGATCGAGGAAGTCGGCGACTCCAGCTTCCTGCTCGAACAGCAGGTCGA
>JBAVUB010000088.1:0-17843 GCA_049696575.1 Acidobacteriaceae bacterium
GCTCACCGGCTGCACACAGATCACGCATCTTCATTTTCCTTATTACGCGCATTCTTCCCTGGGAAATCCGATTTCTCCGATGCCCGGAGCCCTCCTTCTGGCCCTGCCCTTCCAGATTGCCGGAAGAGTGAGCCTCCAGAATATCTTCTGGGTCGCCATTTTCATGTGGTTCGCAACTCGCTTCTTCCGCCTGCGATCGACAGCGTTGGCCTTCCTCCTGCTCATTCTGGCCAACGCTCACACCCTCGTGAACATCCTGGCGGGGGCCGATTACCCGATCAACTGGATCTATGTCTGTGTCGCTGCTGTTCTCTTTGTACGCTCCACCGAGCAAGGTGGCTTTTGGATATTCGCCGCCTGCAGCGTCCTCCTCGGCCTCGCTCTGAGTTCCCGTCCCACTTACCTGCTTGTGTTTCCCCCTCTCCTCCTTGCCCACCTGTGGCAGCGCATGGGCGGCATTGCAGCGGTGCTTCGGCTCGCACTGGCGCTGTCCGTGACCGCCGCGGCGACACTTCCGTTCTATCTTTACGATCCCGCCCATTTCACCCCGTTGCACGTTACCGACAGGCTGGCATTCCTGCCCCCTCAGCAGCAACATCTCGCCGTGCCCCTCCTGGCTCTCCTCACCTTCGCCGTGTCCTGCTCCGGATTCTTCGTCCGTCTCACTTTGCCGCGCCTGTTTCTGCTGGCCGGTACCGCAACCGCGATCCTGCTTGTAACTCCCGCTGTGATCCTCGGCTTCCGCTCCCACTTCTCTTTCAGCACCTGGCTGCTCCTGGGTTACAGCGACGCTTCGGAGTGCTTCCTGTTTATTTGGGCCTTTTGCTGCATGGAGGATCGCGCTTTACCTGCAAACCGAGAGCATTCCTCGCCCGCACCGCTCAGGGAAGACCTCGCCAGGCAATCGTGAACAAGCGCCACTGATCCGTGTCGAACAGCGGCATGCCAGGCATTCCTGTGGTTTCCCGCACCGCAGCGCTGTGGAAGGATCCGCACTGCGAACCCACTCGCCTTGTTCCCGCCGTCTCCCGCGGTGTACCTTGCCGTGTATGAGCACCGCAACGCAACCAACCCCTGCCGCCGCCGATCCGCGTTACCCCGTCGGCAGATTCCGCCGCGCCGAAGCCAATCCCTCCGACCACGCTTCCCACCTGGCCACTCTCGCCGCGCTCCCGGAGAACCTCCGCGCCGCCATTGAAGGGCTCAGCGCCGCCCAGCTCGATACCCCCTACCGCGAAGGCGGCTGGACCGTCCGCCAGCTCGTGCACCACGTCGCCGATAGCCACATGAACGCCTATGTCCGTACCCGCCTCGCCCTCACGGAGGACTGGCCAACCGTCAAGGGCTACGACGAGAAGCTCTGGGCCGAACTCGACGACGCCCGCACTGCATCCCCCGAGCTATCCCTCCGTCTCCTCGACGCGCTGCACTACCGCTGGGTGCTCCTCCTCCGCTCTCTCACCGATGAACAATGGCAGCGCGGCTACGACCATTCTGAAAACGGACGCCAATCGCTGGAAGAAATGGCTGCCCTCTACGCCTGGCACTGCCGCCACCACACCGCCCACATCACCGAATTACGAAAGCGTATGGGCTGGTAGCTTTTCTCTTGCCGCACGCGCAGCGGGCGCGGACCATCGAAGCAGATGCCTCCCCCCGCTGCTCCGTCCGCCGCTCCCATCGCGACCGCGCTCGCCCGCTCCATCGAGGACTTCCTCGCCGACCACCCCCACGCCGCCATCCTCGAAGACGGCCGCCTCCTCTTCGATCTCCGCCTCGCCAGCTGCTCCGTCTCTGCCGATCACGGCCGCTGCCTGCTCCATCTCTGGTCTGAGGACCGCAATCTCGTCCGCACCATCTCCGCCATCCAGCCGCGCCGCGACACCCTCCGCCTCGAAACCCATCGCTTCGGCCAAACCAAATCACAAACCCTCACCCTCGTCCCCGATCCGGACTTCCGCACCCCCACCGCGCGTGACACGTCCCGCCGCCGCTGCCTGCGCACCCTCCAGCAGGCCCTTGCCTCGCACTTCCTCGGGTGGACACCGGAATCCTTCCGCACGGCCATGGACCTCGAGCACAGTTTCGGCCCCGCCTATGCTCGCGGCCTCCTCACCAAAGGCCAGTCCGCCTGGGCCGTCATCGGCGTCGGCCCCGAAGAACCGCCCGCTGTCATCGATGGCGCGCTCACCCTCGGCATTCTCTGGCTCGACTACTGCCGTGAGCACAGCAACGGCCGCCGCATCGTGCACGGACTCCGCGTCATCGTCCCCACCGGCTTTTCGGCAGCTCCCCGCACCCGCATGGCCTGGCTCAACCCCGCCCTTGCCCAGTGGGAACTTTATGAACTCAGCCCCTCCGCTGCCGAACTCACGCCCGCCCCCGTCGGAGACAACGGCAACCTCGCCATTCAGCTTCCCCACGCATTCGATCCGCGGTCCGCGCTCGATCGCTCCGCCATTGCCCTCGACCATCTGCGCTCCCTGCTCCCCTCCGGCCTCCTCGCCGCCACCGAAATCCGCCCGCGCTCCGCAACCGAAATCGCCTTCTCCCTCCACGGCCTCGAATACGCCCGCATCCGCCACACCCTCGCCCCGGGGTCCTTCGCGCGCCAGAACCAAATCTCCTTCGGTGCTGGCCCGAGCGAAACCCTCCTCGACGAAACCACCGAAGACCTTTTCCTCGACCTCATGGATCGCCTCTTCCGCGGCCGTGACCCCGCTGCTTCCACGAACGACCCGCTCTTCCGCCTCCAACCCGAGCGCTGGCTCGAATCCGTTCTCCGCCGCGACCTGTCCCTCATCGACCCCAACTTCGGCGATGCCCCCGTCTACTCCCAGCTTTTTTCCTGCGCATCGGCGAATCGGACGCTGCTCGACCTCCTCACCGTCACCCGCCAGGGCCGCCTTGCCATCCTCGAGCTCAAAGCCGACGACGACCTCCACCTGCCCCTCCAGGCCATCGACTACTGGGCTCGTATCCGCATGCTCCATCGCGCCGGGGACATCGCCCGCCACGGCTACTTTCCCGGCATCGAGCTCTCCCCCGACGATCCCCTCCTCTACTGCGTCGCCCCCGCCCTCCACATCCACCCCGCCAACGAAACCGTCTTCCGCGCCCTGGCTCCCTCCATCCCCTGGGAACTCATCGCCGTCGACGAACACTGGCGCACAGACTGCCGCGTTCTCCTCCGCAAACGCCGATTGTCATCCTGAGGTCGCCTCGGGGCGACCGAAGAACCTCCCGTTCGTCGTTTGCGGATCGATGCGCCGTCACAATTTAATCCCCAACCCACGCCCATCCCGCCTACAATTTCCGCCATGCCCAACTTCGACCAGCATCCCGCCGGCAATTTTGTGTGGTTCGAGCTCTCTACCACCGACCAGTCCGCGGCCGCGCAGTTCTACTCCTCGCTCCTCGGCTGGGAGGCCGAGGACATGCCCATGGGACCGGACATGACGTACACCATGTTCCGCCTCAACAGCCGCGACACCGCCGGCGCTTACACCATGAAGGCCGAAGAGCGCCAGATGGGCATCCCGCCTAACTGGCTCATGTACATCTCCGTCGACAGCGCGGACGCCACCGTGGCCGCCATCCTCGAGCACGGCGGCAATCCCATGTCGCCTGCCTTCGACGTCCCCAACGTCGGGCGCATGGCTGTCATCCAGGATCCAGCCGGCGCCGTCTTCGCCATCTTCCAGCCCGGCAATCACCACGGCGTCCGCGTCTATGCTGAGCCCGGTGCCTTCTGCTGGGTCGATCTCCAAACCCCCGACCGCGATCGCGCCGCAAAATTCTACGGTGCCGTCTTCGGCTGGGAGTTCACCCTCGGCAAAGACAACGACCCCAACGGCTACCTCCACATCAAGAACCACGGCCAATTCATCGGCGGACTCCCGCCCTCGCGCCACCTGCAGCCCAACGTCCCGCCCCACTGGTTGGCCTACATCCAGTCCGCCAACTGCGAAGCCCAAACCGCAAAAGCCGCCTCGCTCGGCGCAAAAGTCATTGTCCCCACCATGCCCATCGAAGGCACGGGCAACATCTCCGTCCTCGCCGACCCCCAGGGAGCCGTCTTCGCCCTCTACTCACCCACCCACTGAGGCCGGGCCGCTAGTCCCCTCACCCCCTCGAGGCGTTTCCTCGCTCCATCCACCTGCGGGTGGATGCCAGCATCCTTGCGAACCCATTACCATATCTTTTCGATGCTTCCCCTCCGCGCATTTGCCCTGGCCGCGCTTCTCGCAGCAGCCTTCCCTTTCGCCAGCACCGGAAGCAGCGCCAACTCGGGCCCAATTCACTTCACCGACATCACCCAAAAAGCCGGCATCCACTTCGTCCACAACAACGGCGCATTCGGCAAAAAGTTCCTGCCGGAAACCCTGGGCCCCGGCGTCGCCTTCATCGACTATGACAACGACGGCTGGCAGGACATCTTCATCGCCAACGGAACCGGCTGGGCCGGCCATCCCGGCCATGTCTCCACGCCCGTGCTCTACCACAACAACCACGACGGCACTTTTGCCGACGTCACCAAAAAAGCCGGCCTCGCCATCCCCATGTACGGCATGGGTGTCGCCGTCGGCGACTTCGACAACGACGGCTTCGACGACCTATTTGTAACAGCGTATGGTCAGAATCACTTATTTCGTAACAATGGCAATGGCACATTCACCGACGTCACGAAAAAAGCCGGCCTGATCACCGTACCCGAACTCAGCGCCAGCGCCGCCTGGGTCGACTACGACCGCGACGGCCACCTTGATCTCCTCGTCACCAACTACGTCCAGTGGTCGCCCGCAAAAGACCTCTACTGCACGATGGATGGCAAGACCAAATCCTACTGCACCCCCGAAACCTACCCCGGCGCCTCTGTCCGCCTCTGGCACAACAACGGCAACGGCGCCTTCACCGATGTAACGAAAAAAACCGGCCTCTACGATCCGACTTCCAAGAGCCTCGGCGTCGCTATCCTCGACGCCAATCAGGACGGCTGGCCCGACATCGCCATCAGCGACGACACCCAGCCCAACAAGCTCTACATCAACAACCGCAACGGCACATTCACGGAGCAGGGCGTGGCCGCCGGCATTGCCTACAGCGAAGACGGCGTCGTGCGCGCCGGCATGGGCATCGATGCCGCCGACTACGACCGCTCCGGCTACCCCAGCCTCGTCGTCACCAATTTTTCCAACCAGATGATCGGCCTCTACCACAATGAGCGCAACGGCCTCTTCGTCGATGTCGCGCCCACCTCCGAGGTCGGCCGCTCCAGCGTCCTCACCCTCGGCTTCGGCTGCTTTTTCTTCGACTACGACCTCGACGGCTGGCCCGACCTCTACGTCGCCGACGGCCACCTGGACGACAGCATCGAGCGCATCCAGCAGCGCATTCACTTTGCCGAGCCGCCTCACCTCTACCACAACCTCGCCGGCAAAGGTTTCGAGGACGTCGCCGCATCGATGGGCCAATCCTTCGACACCGCCCGGGTCGCGCGCGGCGCAGCCTATGGCGATATCAACAACGATGGCGCACCCGATGTCGTCATCACCACCAACGCCGGTCCCGCCGCGCTCTTCCTCAATCAGGGTTCAACGAATCACGCGCTCCGCGTGAAGCTCATCGGCACAAAATCCAATCGCGATGGCATCGGCGCGGTGGTCTCGGTCAAATCCGCCACCACAACCCAGAAACAAATGCTGCGCAGCGGATCCAGCTATCTCTCCTCGAGCGAGCTCCTCCTCACCTTCGGCCTCGGCTCTTCAACCAAAGCCGACGCAGTCGAAGTCCACTGGCCCAGCGGCGTAGTCGATCACCTGAACAATGTCAATGCCGACCAGATCATCACCATTCGCGAAGGCGCAGGCCTCGTCAAGGCGCACCCCCTCGAAAAAAGACGTTAGACCTATTCCAGAACGGGTGCACAACGCAAGCCTTCTGTTGGCTTGAGTGAGTTCCGTAACCTGTGACCTGTAACCTGTAACCTGCTTTACCGCCGCCCTCTCAGTTTAGCCATCAGCCGCAGCATCTCCAGATACAGCCAAACCAGCGTGACCATCAGCCCGAACGCGCCGTACCACTCCATGTACTTCGGAGCGCTCGCCGCCACACCGCTCTCAATGAAATCGAAATCCAGCACCAGGTTCAGCGCCGCCACGCACACAATCACCAGGCTGATCCCGATCCCCAGCCACCCGGACCCGTTCACCGACGCGAAACGAATGCCGAAGAATCCCAACAGAATCTCCGCCATGTAGAACAGGAAAATCGCGCCCGTCGCCGCAATCACGCCCAGCCGGAATTTCTGCGTCACCCTAATCATCCCCGACCGGTACGCCAGCAACAGCACAAACATCGTCCCAAACGTCAGGCACACCGATTCAATCGCGATCCCCGGATACCGCTGCTCCAGCGTCGCCGACAGCCCGCCCAGCACCAGACCCTCCAGCAGCGCGTAGATCGGCGCCGTCACTGGAGCCCACGTCTTTTTGAACGACGTAATCAGCGCGAAAATCAATCCGCCAAACAGCCCCACCAGCAGCAGCATGTAGTCCAGCGGCAGCGTTTCCGGGTTCATCGCCAGGTGCCACGTCCACGCCGCCGTCGCGACCGCGCACAACAGCAGGATTCCGGTCTTGTTGACCGTACCCTCCAGCGTCATCGTCTCGCCCAGCGCGTCCGGCAGTCCCCGGAACACTTTGTCGTTGAGCGCCGGGTTCCCGCTCCTCATCAGGTCAGCCACTTCGTCTTCTCCTCCGAGGGCCATCCCTGCTGCAAAAGCGCAGAGAACCCACCGCCCCAATCATAGCCTCCACCGATCCCCTCCCCTCGTGCCCGAGCGATCAGGTACAGGCGTTCCGCCCTCGCCAGCAGTTCTTCCGTGAGCTCGGTCATTTCGCCTCTCCGTTCCCGTGCACCTGCGTCGTCAGCGTCCAGTTCCCCGTCAGCACGCCATTTGGATTCGAATTGGGATTGTTCGTCTGATACCACTGGTTGCCATTCGTCCACGTCTGCGAATACGCGCTCGATACCTTCGTCGTCCCGTTCGGTCCCGCCACCGTCTGCTGATCCAGCGAGTAATCCACCCAGTCTGAAGCCGCCGTGCTCTGCGCATTCATTGACGCGTTCGCGTTGTTCATCGCGCTCTCGAACTGCCCCTCCTGCTGCTGCATAAACGCCTGATGCTCCGCCTGCGACCGCGCCATGATCTGCTGGAACTGCTGATAGAGCATTTTGCTTTCGGCATTCTCCTGCGCCGTCAGCTGCGCCATCTCCCGCGCATCCTGCTTCTGCTGCCGCTGCAGCGCCGCCTGCATCCACTGCTGTGTGTTCACCCCGTGGGGCAGATTATTGCTGTCCACCAGTTGCACCAGCGCGTCCAGCCTGCCCTGCGGAGCAGTCAGCACATCCACCCGCGCCCAGCACGTGCCCCCATAAAGCGCATTGCTCATCGCCGTGCTCCGATCGTTGCTCATCGTGCACTCCACCACCGTCCGCAGCCGTTCCTCCACCACAAATGACCCGTTCACCACCTCGATCCGCATTGCAGCCACATCCGCGGTGTTCTGCGTCTGCATCGCGGCCGGCGCGCGGCTATTGGCCTGGTTCTTCTGTGCCGCCAGTCCCTGTGCCCACTGCTGGTAGGCCGGGGGAACCGCCATCGTCCCCACCACATGCACGCCGCCCTGCATCGTTCCCAGGTAATACTGCAGGAAATTGGCCGCCGAAATCTGCCCGGAGATATTCGCGCACCCGCTGTTCAATGTGCCTTTCGAGTTGGGGTGCCACTGCCATCCGAACACCGGCTCGATCCGGTATTGCATCAGCCCATCCGGCGAATAGGCGCGAAACACCGGCCACGGCGAAAACGTGCACGGGCTGATCATCTCAATCCCCTGCAGCTTCCACCCCGCCGGGATCGTCAGCGTCGCCGCAACGATGTTCCCCAGCGATGGATCCGTAATCGTCGCCGTTGTCAGTTGATTCGAAAGTGGCGACCCGCCCACATACGTCGCAGTCCCGGCCTTCCCTCCCGACACCGCGCCCGATCCGTCGCTCGATGCAGACGCCGCCGGGGAAGTGGAGCTTGATCCTGACGAACAGCCCGCAGCCAGAATCGCAATCGCTGCGACCATAGTTGAAACCTGACCCAATTTGCGCATAAGTCTCCCCGGTTTTCGCCCGGAATTACCTGGTCGTGTGGTGGTGTGCCGAGCGTCGAGCCCCCGTGCCCCATGGAAACCTGTTGTCGCGCTCAACAAAGAGAATTGGCGGAGAATCGCGAACCGCGCCTCGCCCGCACCGTTGACTGGGGGAAAAATTCGCGGCGGCCATGCTCGTATCAGCCGCCGCTTCAAGGTGCGCACTTACCTTGGCACGTTCTCGCCGGCCGCCGATAGAGACACGCAAGGTCATCACGGGACAAGTCGTGACATTCGCTGCCCCGTCCCTAATCCGCCTCACCCACCCTGAGGGACAATTCCGTGACATTACAGGGAGCCATCCCGCCCACATTCATGGAAATTCAGCTTCTGCCCCTACCTCCCCCTCGCTATACTGTTCCCACCTCGCCCCGCTTACCCCAGTAGGCAGAGCATGCTGCTGAATTTGAGGCCTGATCATGTCGTCCCGGACGGTGGGGAGTCCCGCTGAGAATCGCCGCATCGACTCCTGGAAGGAAATCGCCGCCTTCTTCGGCCGGGACGAGCGCACCGTTAAACGCTGGGAAAAAGAACGCGGCCTCCCTGTGCACCGGCTCCCCGGCGAACGCGGCGGCGTCTTCGCCTGGTCCCAGGAACTCACCCTCTGGCTCAACTCCACCGCGGTCGCTGCCGGTGAATCTGCCCCGCCCACCCCACCCGTCCCTGCAGCCGAACCACTCCCCCATCCCCAGACTGAATTTTCCGCGCCCCCAGCCTCCCCTCGTCGCCGGTCCACCACCCTGTCTGTCGCCGTACTCGTCCTCGCCCTCATGGCGATCTCGCTCTATGCCGTCCGCCTTCTGCGTCGCCCCACTGGTGAGTTCCGCATTGCGCACACCGCCGCCCCTCGCCGCCCTGACCCCGAAGCCCAACAACTCTACCTCAAGGGCCGCTACTACTGGAGCCGCAGAACCGAAGGCAGCCTCAACCAGGCCGTCGACGCCTTCACCCAGGCCGTCGTGCATGACTCGGGTTACGCCCAGGCCTACGCCGGTCTCGCCGAGAGCTACGACCTCATGCCCGAGTTCACCTCCATGCCCCGCTCTGAAGCTTTCCCCCGCGCCATCGCCGCCGCTCGCAAAGCCATCGCTCTCGACGATTCCCTCGCCGAGGCTCATCGCGCACTCGCCTTCGCGCTCTTCTACTGGGACTGGAAGGTGCCCGCCGCTCTGGGCGAATATCAGCGCGCCCTTGAACTCGATCCCCGCGACGAGGAGGCTCATCACTGGTATGCCACGTCCCTCATGATGCTCGGCCGCTATCCCGAAGCCATGAGCGAAATCGACAAGGCCCAGCAGCTCAACCCCGCCTCCCGCTCCATCCTCTCTGACCAGGCGCTCATCCGCTACTGGGCTGGCGACCACGCCCTCGCTATCGAGAAGCTGCACGAAATCGAGCAGGCCGAGCCCGACTTTCTCTCCGCTCCCCGCTATCTCGCGGGTCTGGACTTCGCTGAAAAGGACTACCGCGGCTTCGTCGATCAGTCGAAGCGCCTCGCCGTCCTCTCCAACGATGCGCAGATCCTGGCCGTCGCCAACGCCGCCCAGAGCGGGTTGGCCCAGGGCGGAGAACGCGGAATGCTCGAAGCCATGCGCGTCGCCCAGCAGCAATTCTTCGACGCCGGCCAGTCGTCCGGTTTCGAACTCGCCCGCACCTGCGCGCTGCTCGGCAGAAAAAAGGAAGCCATCGCCGCCCTGAAAGCCGCGATCGCCAACCATGACTATGGAGTGCTCAATGTTGCTACCGATCCGCATTTCGCCTTGCTGAATGGCGACCCGGACTTCGAAGCGCTCCTGCGCCAGATCATCGCCCGCATGTACCGAGCCTGATCTCGAAGCGTCGTAGTCCCTTCTGATCCCCACCGCAAGTCACGCCCGTAACTTCCTGCTGCGCCCCATCAAAATCATCCATTACCGACGTTCCCCCCACAACCGGTTCAACCGCCGCCATCACCGAAAATCCTCCCCCTCGGCTGCTAGACTCCGCCTCAGAATCCCGCACCATGCTCTTCACCGCCCTCAGCGCCGCCGTCTACGGTATCGACGCCAGCATCATCGACGTCGAAGTCGACTTCTCCGGCATGAAGACCACAGAGGACCACTTCAACACCGTCGGCCTTCCCGACGCCGCCGTTCGCGAAAGCCGCGACCGTGTCCGCGCTGCCATCCGCAACTCCGGATTCGAAATCCCGCCCACCCATATCACCATCAACCTCGCCCCTGCCGACATCAAGAAAGAAGGTTCCGGCTTCGACCTCCCCATGGCCGTCGGCATCCTCGGCGCTTACGGCGCGCTCCAGCTCCGCGACCTCTCCGATTTTCTCCTCATCGGTGAGCTTGGTCTCGACGGCGCCCTTCGTCCCGTCCCCGGCATGCTGCCCGTTGCCGTTGCCGCCCGCGAGCGTGGCATCAAAAACCTCATCATCCCCAAAGCCAACGCACGCGAAGCCGCCGTCGTCGATGGCGTCAGCGTCTACCCCGTCGATTCGCTCATTCAGGTCCGCGAACTTCTCAACCAGGCCGGCAATGGTGGCATCCAAACTCCCGCCTTCAAAGTCGAAGCCACTCAGGTTCTCAACGAGCTCCAGCACTTCGCTCTCGACTTCGCCGACGTTCGCGGCCAGCAGACCGCCAAGCGCGCCCTCGAAATCGCCGCCGCCGGTGGCCACAACATCCTCATGATCGGCCCGCCCGGCTCCGGCAAAACCATGCTCGCCCGCCGTCTGCCCTCCATCCTCGCGCCCCTCACCTTCGAGGAGGCCCTCGAGACCACCAAGATCCACTCCGTCGCAGGCGTCCTCGACGCCGAAGCCGGACTCGTAACCCAGCGTCCCTTCCGCGCCCCCCACCACACCGTCTCCGACGCCGGACTCATCGGGGGCGGCGCTATTCCGCGCCCTGGCGAAGTCTCGCTCGCCCACAACGGCGTCCTCTTCCTCGATGAACTCCCCGAATTCCCCCGCAACGTCCTCGAAGTCCTGCGCCAGCCTCTCGAAGATCGCCACGTCACCATCGCCCGCGCCTCCATGTCCCTCACCTTCCCCGCCGCCTTCATGCTCGCTGCTGCTATGAACCCCTGCCCCTGCGGCTATTTCAACGACAAATCCCGCGAGTGCCACTGCACGCCGCCCATCATCCAGCGCTACGTTGCAAAAATCAGCGGCCCGCTCCTCGATCGCATCGACATCCATATCGAAGTCCCGGCGGTCCAATACAAGGAACTCCGCGGAGCCGCTGCCATCGAAAACTCCGCCACCATTCGCGCCCGCGTCCTCGCCGCCCGTGACCGCCAGCGCCAGCGCTTCCTCTCGTCGAAGGAAAAAATCTTCTCCAACGCGCAAATGTCCACCCGCCAGATTCGCGCCCACTGCGAGCTCTCTCCCGACGCCGAAAAACTCCTCGAGCGCGCCATGCTCCAGCAGGGACTCACCGCCCGCGCCCACGACCGCATCCTTAAAGTCGCCCGCACCATCGCCGACCTCGAAGGGGCCGAGCACCTCGCCGTCCCCCACATCGCCGAGGCGATCCAGTACCGCACCCTCGACCGCAGCTATTGGAGCTAGAAGCCCAGCGCACCCGCAGGCGGCCCTGAGCCCAGTGCCCGGCTCCCGGAGCTCCCCCCTACAGCTTCTTCGCCACCACCTGCGCCAGCTCCGTCAGCCGCTCGTCGCTTCCGGATCCCTGCAGGTAGAACCGCACGTTCCCCTTCCGCGCGTGCAGTCCATGTCGCGAATCGAAATACGCTTCGTCGCCCACACCGGTCACTGGCTGCGAAGGGCTATAGAACATCCTCAGCTGCGCGAACAGCTTCGTCGCCTCGTCCGGCGAAGGATCGTAGTAAATCCGGAACAGCAGCTCGCCTCCCATCGCCCGGTAATGGCAATCCTTCCCCTCAGCCGTATTCGCATACGGCCGCGGCGCGACGCTCTCCTCTGGCGGGCTGTAGCTTCCGCTCATCGTCCGGCTCACCTCCGCCGCCGACAGCAGCGTGCATGGATCAGCCGGCGGCGTCGCCGCACGCGCGGCGCACGTCGTTACCAGAAGAGCAGCCGCAATCCACGACAGTTTTCCTGAATGAGTCATCACCCAACCTCCCCGCCTCACGGCACCGCCACAATAGCACCGAAAGTCGAGGAGGCGCACAGCCCGGCACTCTCGCCTGCGTGGACGTCTTAAGGCTTCGCCGCTCCCAGCCCTTGCGCTCCCATCGCCGTGATCAGGATCGCCTCATTCGCCGCCGCGGAACTCGTCGTCCCTACCACCACCACATTCGAATCGCCGCCCGCGTAGTAATAGCAACGCGACCACGATCCTTTGCCGTCGAGCGCCATGCAGTGAAACGTCTGCGGCACATCCTTCGCCAGATCCGACCCGCTCAGATTCGAATGGTAGGCGCGAAACTGCCCCCGCGGAAGTTCGAATTCCTGCGCTTCCTCCATCTGTTGCTTCCGGTCCGGATTGGCATGCGCCGTGGCCGCTGCCGGGCTGCTGTAAATCCGGAACTCCACGCTGCTCTTCACGCCCTGGCCCGGCCCCGCAATCGTGTAGAGAATCTCATGGTCCGCGCCCCCCACCGGCTTCGCGATTGCCTCCTGCCCGACATACGTCATCGAGCCGTCAAACGCGCTCACTCTCGCCGCATCCAAAGCATGCTTCGCCATGTTTTCTACATCCCCCTCTGTAGAGGGAGAAGCGGCAAACGCAACCGCTCCGCCAATGATCAACAACCCCAGGTTCATCAGGAGCACGCCGGACCACTCACGCCACTTGTTGGACATATCGCTGTATTCTAGTCCCCCGCCGCGATTCTCCAACCCCAGAATCGGCCCCCGTCCCATCGCCCCTGCTCCAACGCAACGTCCCCCACAACACGGTTTCATCGTCGCCGCAAAAATGCCGGGGTCCCCGTTGACTGCATTTGGTCGACGGGGTGGAATGCCGTACCCTCATAAAGGAATTTTCTTTCAGGAGAATCATGCGAGCACTCGTCAAGGCCCGCGCTGAACGCGGCCTCTGGCTCGAGGATGTACCCGAGCCCGATTACGGCATCAACGACGTCCTCATCCGCGTCCGCCGCACCGGTATCTGCGGCACCGATGTCCACATTTACCAATGGGACGAATGGGCGCAGCAGACCATCCCCGTCCCCATGGTCATCGGCCATGAATTCGTCGGCGAAATCGCCGCCGTCGGCTCCAATGTCTCCGACTTCCACGTCGGCGACCTCGTCTCCGGCGAAGGCCACGTTACCTGCGGCCGCTGCCGCAACTGCCTCGCAGGCCGCCGCCATCTCTGCGCCAAGACCTCCGGCGTCGGCGTCAACCGCCCCGGCGCTTTCGCCGAATACATCACCCTCCCCATGACCAACATCTGGCGCCACCACTCCGGCGTCTCCGAAGAAATCGCCGCCATCTTCGATCCCTTCGGCAACGCCGTCCACACCGCCCTCGCCTTTCCCGTCCTCGGCGAAGACGTCCTCATCTCCGGCGCTGGCCCCATCGGCCTCATGGCCATCCCCATCGTCCGCCACGCCGGCGCCCGTTACGTCGCCGTTACTGACCTCAACCCTTTCCGCCTCGACCTCGCCCGCAAAATGGGTGCCACCATCGCCGTCGATCCCCGCCAAACCCCCGTCGCCCAGGTTCAGAAACAACTCGGCATGCAGGAAGGCTTCGACGTCGGCCTTGAAATGTCCGGCAGCCCCGCCGGCTTCACTGAAATGATCGACAACATGTGCCACGGCGGCCGCATCGCCGTCCTCGGCATCCCCGCCAAACCCATGGAAACCGACTGGCGCAAAATCATTTTCAACATGCTCACCATCCGCGGCATCTACGGCCGCGAAATGTACGAGACCTGGTACAAGATGTCCGTCCTCGTCACCTCCGGCGTCGACATCTCCCCCGTCATCACTCACCGCTTCAGCTACAAGGATTACGAGCAAGGCTTCGAAGCCATGATCGGCGGCCAAACCGGCAAGGTCATCCTCGACTGGACGGCGATCTAAGGCCCGCCATTTTTGTCAGCAGCCAGCATTTTTCCGGTTGTCATCCCGAGCGAAGCGAGGGACCTCGCGTTTTCTCTCCCGTCCCCACTCCTGTTCCAGGACAGGCAGATCACAAATCCCTTCCGAACTTCGTACACTCCCACTACGGAGATCCCACCCATGTTCAGACTCTTCTCGCATCCCCGCTTCCTCGCCATCTACTCCGGCACTCTCACTATCGTCTTCGTCGCAACCACAGCCCTCAATCTCTGGCACGGTCCACGCCGCATCTCCGCCGCCGAGCGGCTCGACTTCCACCATCCCGACTTCGACCAGCTCACCGTCCACCGCATCAACATCATCGAGCCCGACGGCACCCCGCGCCTCGTCATCTCCGACAAGGCCGAGTTCCCCGGCGGCTTCTTTAAGAGTAAGGAATTCTCCCGCGCCGATCGCGCCGAGGCCGGCATGCTGTTCATGAACGACGAAGGCACCGAAAACGGCGGCATGATGTGGGGCGGCGAGCAAACACCCGACGGGAAATACCATTCCTCCGGCCACCTCAGCTTCGACGGCTACGAACAGGATCAGTCCATGTCCCTCGATGCCGATCAGGACGGCGACGAGCGCGCCACTTCCTACCAGGTCAACGACAACATCGGCGACACCCTCTTCACCCCCGATGTCATCGACGCGTTTACCAATATGCGCGCCATGCCCGACGGCCCTGCCAGGCAGGCTGCTATCGCCGATTTCACGGCAGAGCACCCCCACCCTTACGCGCTGCGTCAGCGCGCGGCCCTCGGTCGTGAACCGGACAAATCCGCCGTCCTCCGCCTCCGCGATCCCGAAGGCCACACTCGCATTCTCCTCCGCGTCGCTGCCGACGGCACACCGACCATGCAGTTCCTCGACGCCGCTGGCAAAGTCACGCACCAATGGCCAGACACGCAACCCGCATCCGCCCCAGACAAGAAGTAGAAGCAGCGAATTGGGGATTAGAAAGTCGCGTGTGCCCCCGGCCACAGCAGCGAATCGGGTTGCGCACTGCGTCGGCGGGCGGTTGACATTTGTTGTCATATTTGACTACAATTTGATCGATGATCGTGCCCCAATGATCCCGCAGACACGCCCCATTTCCTGGATCAAGGCTGTTCGCAAAGACTTTGAGAAATTTCCCGTGGAAGCTCAATCGATCTGCCTGACAGCTTTGACAGTCGCCGCGGAGGGCGGCAAGGCAGACATTGCCAAACCGATGCTGGGTCTGGGTTCCGGTGTCATGGAAATCGCACTGTCCTTGCGCGGGAACGCATTCCGCGTCGTCTACGCCGTCCAGATCGGCCGAGATCTCTGGGTGATTCACGCCTTCCAGAAGAAGTCGACCCATGGGATCAGAACGCCGAAGCATGAAATCGATCTGATCGCCGATCGGTTGAGGAAACTGAAGGAGATGCTGCAATGAAAACCAAACAGCTCGACGTAGTACGTGGCAGCGGCAACGTCTTCCGCGATCTCGGGCGTCCGAACCCCGATGTGCAGCAGCTGAAGGCGATACTGGCCGCCGAGATCATCCGCATGCTCGACCGCGAAGGTCTGACCGTGCGCGCCGCTCACCAACGCACCGGCATCGCTGCCGCGGACTTCTCCCGCATCCGCAATGCCGATCTCGGCCGCTTCACTCTGGATCGTCTGGTTTCGATCATCAATCGGTTGGGTTCGCGCGTCGAGGTCAAAGTCAAAGTGCGCAGCATGCAACCGGCCGATTCGCTCACCGCGTAATCCCAGTCCCACCAGAACGTCGAAGCAATTAAAATCCAGGACCGGAACGACCCAATGTCCCTGGCTATGCCTTGGGATCCTCCACTCGCCCCAGGAACACAATCTCCCCCGTCCCCGCGTCGCGGATCATGAACAGAAATGGATGGTCAGCGCGGAAGATGATTGGCGGAGGCTCCGGCGTTGGCATGCGCATCGCCGTTGCCCTCATCACTGTTGACGTGGCGGCCGCCGCCTCTGTCCCCTCCTCGTTCACGTCGATGAACGCCTTGTGGATCGCCGCCGCAATCGTAAACTCCGGCTTGCCCGTCATTCCGGAGAAGTCTGCCGCGTCACTGAACGCCTGCGGCATCCCCATCGCCGCCAGCGTATGGCTCAGCTCGAATTGCTGCGTCATCGTAAACCGCGGCATAGTCAGGATCACCTTGTCGGCAAACTCCATCCTGGGCAGCCACTCGCTCGCCGACGCGGCAGTGAACCTCTTCTCCAGCGCCGCCAGGCCGCCCTTCTCCTTCGGCAACAGCACCACCATCGCGAGCTCGTTGCCTTGGTCGCCGCTCTGGTAGGGGAGCTGCAGCTCCTGGAACGTCCCGCCGTCGTAGTAGAAATAGCCGCCGGTACGATGCATCAGGGGCGTCTTCACCGGCCGCCCGATCGAGAGGTAGAAGTCCTCATCCTCGGTCGCGTCCTTGTGGAACGGGTCCTGCCACGATCCCTTGAAGTAGATCGCGTTGGTCAGCACCAGCCTCGTCGCCGCGGTCAGCACCCCCGGCCCGATCAGGTTCTGGATCCGGTCGTTCGTCTGCTGCTCTACCCACTGGTTGATCGCCCCCCGCACCGTCTCCGGCGAGGCCTTGAAGTCCACGCGGCGCAACCTCGCCCCGTAATCGCTCTGCATCAGCGTCAGGTAGGCAGGGAGGAAATGCGCGTCCTGCTGCGCCCACAGCGCGTCGGCCACCCGTAGCTCATATCCCTGGTGCTGCGCATTCATCGCCGCCAGCAGCGCTCCCATCGCCGGATGCAGCCGCTCCTGCGCCAGCGTGTAGTGGAAGACCCGCTGCATCTCCGCCGCCGTCTCTCCCCGCGCCCCCGCATAGGCCATGGCGAACGCCGTGGAAATGCTCTCCGGCGAGAAGAACAGGTTGCCCGCCTGCGCGCCCAGATGTCCGTACAGGTCGACCGCAAAGGCGTTGCTGTCCTTTGTGACCTCAGCCTGATCGGCAGTTTTCCCCGGCGCAGGTCGTTCAGCAAAAGTCATAGCACTGCTGACTCCCAGAATTGCACAAAGCAGCAACTTCATGGAAAGCCCCCTTTTGATTAGACGAAACGTCCGTCTCTCCCTGCGCCGCACTCGCGATGTACCGGCCGACGGCCATCCGGCACTCAAACGCCACTCCCTGAGCCTGGTGGCTTCTGGCTACCTGGTGCGAGCGACCGGCCGTCCCTCCAGCCTCTTCACGACAAAATCCTTCGCCCCGGCCACCGCGTCCACCGCCCCATCCCCCAACAACAACCGGCAAAGCAGCGCCGAAGAAAAAGCGCACCCCGTTCCGTGCGTCGACCGCGCCTCGATCCGCGTCCCCTCGAACCACTTCTCCTCGCCCGCTGCCGTCCGCAGAAAATCATCCGGAGGCTCCAGATGCCCCCCCGTCACCACCACGTTCAGCCCCGAACCGCCCCGTTCCGCCAACCGACGCGCCTGTCCTGGAACTCCATCCCGCCCAACTACCCGCTCCCCCAGCAACCCCGCTGCCTCGTCGAGATTCGGCGTCACCCATCCCACCACCGGCAATAGCTCCGCCACCAGCCGCCCCACCCCCTCCGCCGAAAGCAATTCCGCTCCCGAGCTCGCCCGGATCACCGGATCCAGTACCACCC
>JBAVUB010000089.1:0-5015 GCA_049696575.1 Acidobacteriaceae bacterium
CCTGAACGGCGTCACCTTGCCCGTATTGCTCACGATATTCGGCTTGAAGAATCCCGCCGCGTTCAGGTCCGTGTTGCGCAGGAATTCGTATCCCGTCGCGTGAACCTGGTTCCCCCCGCTGCGCGACGCCACGTTGACCGTCGCTCCCGACGACCGCCCGTATTCCGCGCTCTCATTGTTGGTCACCACGTCGAACTGCGCCACTGAATCCGGCGCGATGGCGATGATCTGGTTATCGAACCCCTGATTGCTCTCCCCGTACGCGTTGTTATCCATCCCGTCCAGCAGATAGTTATTGAACATGCTCCGCTGTCCGTTCACGTTGTACGCGCCCTCGCGCACCAGGCTGCTGATGGAGCTGGTAGTGGCTTGCGTCGGCGCCTGGCGCACCCCGGTCACTACCGCCAGCAGATCGGAAAAGTTACGGCTCACCAGCGGCAGCGCCTCGCTCTCGTAGTTTGTGATGTTCTGCCCGCGCTGGCTCGAATCCGTCTCCAGCTGCAGTGCCACATCGCTCACTTCCACCGTGGTCTGCGTCTGCCCCGGCGCCAGCTTCAGGTCGATGCGCTGCCGGCTGCCCACGGAAATTGTGATGTTCTGCGCAACCGCCTCCGCGAATCCCTTCGCCGTCGCGGATACCGTATAAACACCCGTGCGCAGGGAGGGGAACTCGTAGTCGCCGTCGCCGCTTGTCGTTACTTTCTCGACAATACCCGTCGCCGTGTTAGTTACGCTCACCAGGGCTCCGGCGACGACCGCGCCACTGGAATCGCGGATCGTTCCCACCAGGCTGCCGTCCTCATATTGGGCGTGCGCGAACTGGATACCGATGAAAAACAGGCCTGCCAGAAAAATGGAGAAAAACCTATATTGTCTCTTCATGCCCATGAAACTAAGGCACCGGTGGCGAATAGCCCGTTAAAGCCCCGCAAATGGAGCGTGAATCCGTCACAATCAGTGTGTAAAATCGTCCCGACATGGATTCCGGGCCATCCCCCACTCCCCGACGCGTTCTCGCCGTCGATGACGACCCCGTCAGCCTCGCGGTCACCGCCGTGTTGCTGGAAGCGGAAGGCTGCGTCGTTCTGCAGGCCGCCAGTGGTTCCCAGGCCCTCGATCTGGCCTCCGCCAATCTGTTCGACTGCATCCTCGCCGACCTGCGCATGCCTGGCCTCGCCAGCACCGAGCTGGCCCGCTCCCTCCGCAAGGCCGCGCCCCAGGCTCTGCTCCTCGCTATGAGCGCCACCCCCCCGCCCCGCCTCGACGGCTACGACGGCGTCCTCAAAAAGCCGCTTTCGCCTGAGAACCTCCGCGCCGCCCTGGATCGACGCCTCCCCGCCCCGACCAACGGGTTCCACGAGGAGGACCCCAAAGGCGCCGCCATCCTCGATCCCGAAATTTTCGAGCGCCTCCGCCGCGCCATCGATCCTGATGGCCTCGAAGAGGTCTTCTCCGTTTTCATCAACGACACCACCGAGCGCATCGCCGTTATGCGCCGCGCCGACCCGGAAACCGTCCGCCGCGAAGCTCATACCGTCAAGGGTGGAGCCTCCATGGTGGGCGCTTTGCAGATCGCCCGCGCCGCCGCCGCCATCGAATCGGGTATTGACGATCCTGATGATCGGTCCCGCAAACTCGACGAGATGGAAGCCCATACCCGTTTCGCCACGATTATCCTCAGACAGAGGCTCAAAGCATGAACTCCCAAACCCGTTCGGCTCGTCCCGCTCCTCCCACGCGACCGGCGAAGACTGCCTCCCCGGCCATCCGTATCCTCCTTGCCGACGACCATCCGGTCATCCGCATCGGCGTCCGCAACATGCTGCAGAGCGAGGGGGGCCTCGAAGTGGTGGGCGAATGCTCCGATGGCGATGAGGCCATCACCCAAACCCTGGAGTTGCTGCCCGATATTCTGCTCCTTGACGTCTACATGCCCCGCCTGCCCGGTATCGAGGCCATGCGCGCCATCATGAATGGCTCGCCCTCCGTCAAGATCATCCTGCTCACCAGCACCATCAGCACCCAGCAGATCATCGAGGCGCTGCAGATTGGCGCCCGCGGCATCGTCATTAAAGATGCTGTCGCCGAGCACATCACCGCCGCTATCCGCGCCGTTTCCGGCGGCGATTACTGGATTGGAGGCCGGCGCGTCGTCAACCTCGTCGGCGCGCTCCACGAGCTCATGCAGCAGGCCGCCGTCCCCGACCGCAAAACCTTCGGCCTCACCCCGCGCGAAATGGAAGTCGTCGGCTGCATCGTCGAAGGCTGCTCCAACCGCGACATCGCCAAGCAGTTCGGCCTCAGCGAAGAGACGGTCAAGCGCCACCTGTCGAACATCTTCGACAAAACCGGCGTCTCCACGCGACTAGAACTGGCTATGTTCGCCATCGCGCACCACCTCGTCGCCACGGAAAGGTAACCGCTGCGGTTGCTTATTTGGCCGGGCGCGGCTGCTCTAAAGCCGCGCCCTCGCTGCCCACAGCAGAACTCCGCCCTCGGGAGCCTCAGGGAAGCTCGGAATAGGCTGCTGTGGTCAGGAAATCCTGAAATCCTGCCGAGCTGAGCCGCTTCAGGATTTCCGCAGCGCGATGGAATTTTGAAGCCGCCCACGCCTTCCCCGCCATCGATCCCTCCATCTGCGCCAGCACTTCCCCCAGCAGGTTTTCGCAGATTTCAATCGTGACCGTGCGGCCATCCTCCATCCGCGCGCCATGATGGATCCACTGCCATAGCTGAGCTCTGGAGATTTCCGCTGTCGCAGCGTCTTCCATCAGGTTATAAATGGGCACGCAGCCATTGCCGCGCAGCCAGGACTCGAGGTACTGCAGCGCTACGTCGATGTTGCGACGCACGCCTGCTTCCGTGATGCACCCCTCAGGGATCTGCAGCAGGTGCTTCTCGGTAATGCGCGACTGCCTTTCCGCCGGCATGCGAATCTGATTCCTGCCCTTCATGTGCTCGTCGAAAATCTCGCGAGCCAGCGGAACCAGCCCCGGATGCGCGACCCACGTCCCGTCATGTCCGGCGCGCACTTCGCGCAGCTTGTCCTGGCGCACACGCTCCATCGCCTCCTCGTTGGCCTTCGCATCGTTGCGAATCGGGATCTGCGCCGCCATGCCGCCCATGGCGTGCACCCCGCGCCGGTGGCAGGTGTGGATCAGCAACTCGACATACGACCGCAGAAACGGCTGCTGCATGGTGATGGCGCCGCGATCCGGCAGCACAAACTCCGCGCGGCTGCGAAATTTCTTGATGAAGCTGAAAATGTAATCCCACCGCCCGCAGTTCAGGCCCACCGAGTGCTGGCGCAGTTCGTACAGGATTTCGTCCATCTCAAACGCCGCCGGAATCGTCTCGATCAGCACCGTCGCGCGGATCGTCCCCTTCGGCACGCCGGCATACTCCTCGGCAAACAGGAAAACGTCGTTCCACAACCGCGCTTCGTGGTGGCTCTCCATTTTGGGCAGGTAGAAATACGGAGCCGACCGGCGCTGCAGCAAAATCTGAAAATTGTGAAAGAAGTAGAGCCCGAAATCGAACAGCGATGCGGACATCGGCGTGCCCGCAACACTGAAATGCTTCTCCACCATGTGCCAGCCGCGCGGCCGCACAAACAGCACCGCCGGGTCCGGTCGCAGCTGATAGATTTTCCCTTCCGCCGAGCACCAGCTGATCGAGCGCAGATTCGCGTCGCGAAGATTGCGCTGGCCTTCGATGCAGTTGCTCCAGGTCGGCGCATTTGCGTCTTCAAAATCCGCCATGAAAACGTTGGCGCCCGAGTTCAGCGCGTTGATCACCATCTTCCGATCCGTCGGTCCGGTGATCTCCACGCGACGATCCAGCAGCTCCGGCGGAATCGGCGCCGCCACCCAGTCCGCGCGCCGAATATTCTCGGTCTCCGCCAGAAAACCCGGCAACACTCCAGCGTCGAACTGCTCCTGCCGGCGCTTGCGGTCGCTCAGCAGCTTCACCCTGCGCTCTTCAAAGCGCTGGTCCAGTTCGCGCAGGAACTGCGCGGCCTCAGGGGTAAGAATCTCGTCTCCCTGGTCCTCAGGAAACACGCTGAAATCTTCAAGCGGCGTTGCTGTCGTCGTCATTCTTCTCTCCGTTCATCTGTTTATCGTTGGGCTGAGGCGCTGGGGTTAGATCATTGCGCGCAGTTCCGACAAGGTCGGAGCGTGTTCTGAGCGGCCTTCGAAGGGCTCGGCCTCTTCGAACTGCTCTTCCTCCGTCGATCCCGGCAGTGCGCAGATGGATGTCTGCCCCGCGGCGATCGTGGTCGCCACGCGATCGAAATAGCCGGTTCCCACAAACCGCTGATGTTTCACCGCGCCGTAGCCGTGCTTCCGCGACAGATCGAATTCGCGCTCTTGCAACCTGGAATACGCCGCCATTCCTGACCGCGCATACTCGTGCGCCAGCTCGAAGGTGGAAAGGTTGAGCGCGTGAAAGCCCGCCAGGGTCACGAACTGGAAACGGTAGCCCATGCCGGCGAGTTCCTGCTGGAAGGCCGCGATCTCGCGGTGGCTCAGCTTTCCTTCCCAGTGAAACGAGGGCGAACAGTTGTACGCCAGCAGCTTGCCTGGGAATTTCTCGTGAATCGCCTCGGCAAACCGGCGCGCGTCCTCCACGTTGGGCTCCGACGTCTCGCACCAGACCATGTCCGCCCACGGCGCGTACGCAAGTCCCCGCGCGATCGCAGCGTCCAGACCGCCGCGGAAACGGTAGAAACCCTCCACCGTCCGCTCCCCGGTCAGGAAGGGCGCATCCGCCGGATCGCAGTCGCTGGTGATCAGCTGGGCCGCGTCCGCGTCCGTGCGCGCGACAATGATGGTGGGGACGTCCAGCACGTCCGCCGCCAGCCGCGCGGCCGTCAGCTTCTGCACCGCTTCACGCGTAGGCACCAGCACTTTGCCGCCCATGTGGCCGCACTTCTTCGCCGAGGAGAGCTGGTCCTCGAAGTGCACCCCGGCGGCGCCGGCGGCGATCATGTTCTTCATCAGCTCGAAGACGTT
>JBAVUB010000090.1:0-15628 GCA_049696575.1 Acidobacteriaceae bacterium
GCTTTTCGGCCGATGCTGCTCGAGGGGTGAACCTGACGGGTTTAAAGGTGCTTTTCGGGCCGATGCTGCCCGAGGGGTGAACCTGGAGGGTTCAAAGTACTTTTCGGCCGATGCTGCCTGGCGGGGCCAAAAAAAGATCGCCGCGCGTGAGGAATTTGCATCATCCGGTGCGCCGATTTGCGTATATGCGGGTACACCGTTGAGGACGACCTGCCCGTGGATGCAACGCCTCAGGAATTTCGAGCCCTTGTGGAGCGTCATCAGGCGCGGGTGTTCTCGATCGCGTATCGCATTTTGGGGGAGAGCGGCGTGGCGGAAGAAGTGGCGCAGGACGTTTTCCTGGAGTTGCACCGGAATTTGCCGCGCCTCGAGAGCGAAGAGCACGTGACGGCCTGGCTGCGCAGAGTGGCGTGCCATCGCGCGACCGATGCGTTGCGGAGACGGGCGGTGCGCGGAGATTTGGCGGCGGAGGAGTATCAGGACGGCATGGCGCTGAGGCCGGTGGTGCGGGATTTTGTTCCACTGATGAACCGCGTGGAGCAGTTGCTGCTGACGCTGCCGCCACAGCAACGAGCGGTGATGCTGCTGCGGTACCAGGAAGATCTGGAGCCGGAGGATATTGCACTGGAGCTGAAGATGCCGCTGGCGACGGTGAGGAGTTATTTGCAGCGCGCGGTGAAGATGTTGCGGGCGAAGGCGGACCGGACGCTGAAGGAGTACAGCCGTGGTTGAACCGATGGACCAATTCGAGCAGGAGCTGCGGGAGCAACTGCAGGCGCGATCGGCGCCGGGTGGATTTGCGGATCGGGTGATGGCGCGGGTTCCGCGACGGCGGGCGCCGCGCGCAACCTTCCTGGGTTTTGGGCTGCCGGTATGGAGGTGGGCTGTGGCCGCGGTATTGGTGGCGGGCATGGTGTTCGGCGGCCTCGAGCACGATCACCAGCAGCGGATGGCCGGCGAACGGGCGAGAGAACAGGTGCTGCTGGCGCTGCGAATTACCGGATCGACGTTGCGCGACGTGCAGCAGAAAGTCGGCGCGCGCGACGAGCGGGAAAGCTTTAGTCAGAAGGGAACGGTCCACACAAAGGACGACCAGTAAGGAAGACGAGAGGGGTCACGTATGAGAAGGGGATGGATCGGAATTGTGGTTTTGTTGGCTGCGTGCTTTGCGGGCGCGGCGCTGCCGGCTGCGGCGCAGTCTCCGCAGCCGCCGTTTCCGGTGACGCTGGAAAAGCAGCTGGCGGAGCGCGCCTCTAACTACACGGAGGTGACGCTGGACCGGAAGATGCTCGATTTCGCGAGCCGCTTCATGAACGACAAGGACGATGCGGAGGGCAAGCGGATCGTCGAGAAGCTGAACGGGGTGTACGTGCGCAGCTACGAGTTCGACAAGCCAGGGCAATACACGCCTGCGGATCTCGACGCGGTGCGCAAACAGTTCGACACGCCGGAGTGGTCGACCCTGGTGAAGACGCGCTCGAAGGACGCGACCGACGACGCGGATATCTATATGAAGCTGGTGAACGGGGAAGTGCAGGGGATGTTCATCCTGAGCTCGGAGCCAAAGGAGCTGGACTTCGTGTTCATTTCGGGGCCGATTCGTCCGGAAGACCTGCAGGACCTGAGCGGCAACTTCGGGATTCCCGCCGGCAGCTACAAAATGACCCTCAAGGCGAAGGACAAAGCGGAAAAGGATAAGGACAAGACGCAGAAGTCCGACAAGACGCAGAAGGAGGAGGGGCAGCCATGAAAATCGTGAGTCTCGGACTGGGGACGATTCTTCTCGCCACAGCCGCCACAGTGTTGCTTCCGATGACGGTTCGCGCTGCATCCGGCCATGACTTTGACGCGGTCGTTTCCGCCGTCGAACGGCATTACGAAGTGCGGGCGGAGAAGGTGCCGATGATGGGCTTCGTGAACTTCTGCGCGTGGGTGGCAACGGGCGGCGGCGTGAAGGGGATGAAGATCGCCGAGTTCGACCACCTCGGCAACGTCTCGGACTCCGCCGAGCTGGAGAAGCTGGTGGACGACTCTCTGGGCGGCCAATGGCAGCGCTTCGTCGTCGATCGGTCGCGCAACGGGGAAGTCGATCTCATCTATGTGCAGCCCAGTGGTTCCGCGATGCGTATGCTCATTACCGACTACGAACACGGCGAGCTGGATGTGGTGCGCATGGAGGTGAATGCAGATCGCCTGAAGCACTGGATGCACGATCCGGAGGGCAGCGCGCGGCGGCACGATTACAGCGGGGACGGGAAGGGCGTCCCCGATTAAAGACAGGGAGCAGGGAATAGGCAACAGGGAACAGGAAAAGCAGGGGGAGATCGGGGTGACGGTTCGAGTCTTACCAAAGAAGGGCGTGACGGCCGGAACCGACTACCGGAGGGCTTCGTGCTCTTCGCGGGGCGTGCGATACTGCCAATGGCATGTACAAAAGGGTAGTTCTCAAATTATCCGGCGAGGCTTTGGCGGCGGGCAAAGGCTTTGGCGTCGATCCCATCCGCATTCACGAAATCACAGCAGAAATTGCCGAAGTTCACCGGATGGGGGTGGAAATGGCCATCGTGGTGGGCGGCGGCAATTTTTTTCGTGGGGTGGCCGAGCAGGCGAAGGAGATGGACCGGGTTTCCGCCGATAACATGGGCATGCTGGCGACGGTGATCAACGCGCTGGCGATTCAGGATTCGCTGGAGAAGCGGGACGTTTTTTGCCGGGTAATGTCGGCCATTGAAATGAACCAGGTGTGCGAGCCGTACATTCGGCGGCGGGCGATCCGGCATCTGGAGAAGGGCCGGGTGGTGATTTTCGCGGCGGGGACCGGAAACCCTTATTTTTCCACAGATACGGCGGCGTCGCTGCGGGCGATGGAAATCAAGGCGGATGTGTTACTTAAGGCGACAAAAGTAGAAGGCATCTACGACGCGGATCCGGTCATCACAAGGGACGCGGTGAAATTCGAGCAGATTACGTACATGGAAATTTTGCGGCTGGGGTTAAAGGTGATGGATACCACGGCAGTGAGTTTGTGTAAGGACAATAATCTGCCCATGATCATCTTCAATTTGAACCAGCCGGGCAATATCCGCCGCGTCGTATCCGGGGAGAAGATCGGCAGCCTGGTGACGGCCTGAAGCGGTCTCCTGATCTGCAGCCATGGTGGGTGCAGGACAGGAGCCCCGCCTCAAAACAGGGCTCACGATTCAGATCGGAGTCCCAACTCTCAACAGGAGATCGATTCTGAGCGCCCAGGTCCAGGTCGTACCTCGGCCCACGGAGACGTGGGGATCGCCGCGAGAGACACCGGCTAAGCCGGTCCTGATCAAGCCGAAAAAGGAGCTTCTTCCGGCGCTGACGGGACTGCGCGCGTTTGCTGCGCTGAACATCGTCTTCTTCCACTATTCCAATCCGCAGTGGTTCGGCCCGCTGGCGCCGGTGGTGAACAACGGGTTTACCTCGGTCAGCTTTTTTCTGCTGCTGTCGGGTTTTGTGCTGGCGTACAACTACTCCGACAAAGCCCAGCACGGGCAGTTGAGCGCGCGCAATTTTTGGGTTGCGCGGATGTCGCGGCTTTATCCCGTCTATTTATTCGCGCTGCTGATCTCGGTGGGCATGCTGATGGACGAATGGCATGCGCGCTCGCATGCGCAGTTCACGTGGGGCGTGCTGCTGACGCCGATGCTGCTGCAGGGCTGGAGTCCGTCGCTGTCGACCTTCTGGAACACGCCGGCGTGGACCATGTGTACCGAAGCGTTTTTCTATCTGATTTTCCCGCTGGTCATTCTGTGGAAGCGGCCGAAGAAAATCGGCGCGCTGGTGGCGATCCTGCTGGGATTGTGGTGCCTGGGGATGGTGCTGCCCAGCTTATATATGGGCCTGCATCCGGATGGCGATATGCATCCAGGGCGATATACCGACGGTTTCTGGATGCGCGCGCTGAAATTCTCGCCGCCGCCGCATTTGCCGTCGTTCTTGTTTGGGATTGTGCTGGCGGATCTGGATGCGCTCATTCCGCGGACCGCGCGCAAGCGGCTGCTGCTGGGGGCAGCGGGGATGGCGGGCATTTACACCATGCTGTATTTTGGCGACCACTTTCCCTACGCCATGATGCACGACGGGCTGATGATGCCGTTGTTTGCGCTGGCGATTCTGGGTCTGGCGGGACACAATCTGATCGCGAAGTTTTTCGGATTCTTCCCGTTTGTCGCGGTGGGGCAGGCGAGCTACTGCCTGTATATTCTGCACTTCAATCTTTGGAATCTGATCCATAACTCGAACGTGCTGGGGATGACCGGACTGGCGCGGTTCGATCCGTGGCTGAGTTACGTGTTGCTGGTGGGAGCGGCGGTGCTGGCGATGGTGTGGATCGAGCGGCCCGCGCAGCGCTTCATCAAAACGACGCTGCTTCCTCACTGAGTCGAATCAGGGAATGTTGTGCACTCTTAGTGTTTCGCCAGGCCTTCGGCGACATTCGTCATTTGCCCAACCATCTCCGTAAAGGTCAGAACCAGTTGGCTTCGGAGAACCATAACTTCGTCATCGCCTGCGTTGTCAACATTCATCAGGCTGGATGGCTCCATCGAGGACAGCTTCGTCATGATCTTCGCTGCTTCGGGGATTACTGTACGCGCGTTAGCTGGAGTGTGCGCGTCCAGGAGCTTTTGAGTAATTCGCGCCAGGGCTGCCGCGTCCAGAAGGAGCTTCGCTGCAACTTCCTTTTCGCTCATCATAGAGGCAAGAGCCTATCACATCCCGGAACGGTCGAAAGCTGCCAATGACTGGCCGTTCCATTTTTCTATCCGCTGTGAGTCAGACGGTTGCGGCGTGCTCTTCCTGGAACGACGTTCGCACGACAGTGCAGTTGCGTCCGGCGCTCTTGGCCTGGTAGAGAGCCAGGTCGGCGAGCGAGAGCAGCTCGGTTTCGGACTGCGCGGCCTGGGGGGCGACGGTGGCGCCGATACTGACGGTGAGCGAAATTTCTGAGCCGGCGATGAAGAAGGGTGCGGAGGAGATCGCGGCGCAAATGCGTTCGGCGCCGTTCGTGGTCTGCTCGCGATCGCAGGAGGGCAGGATGACCAGGAATTCCTCGCCTCCGTAGCGGCCGGCGACATCGTAAGACCGGATGGACTGCGCAATGCGATGCGCGATCTCCCTCAGCACGGCATCGCCCGCCAGGTGTCCGTAGGTATCGTTGATGGGCTTGAAGTGATCCACGTCCAGCATGAGAAGACCCATGGAGGCATGGGTGCGCAGAGTCCGCTCGATCTCGGCGCGCAGCAGATCGAGCAGAGCGCCGCGGTTGGACAGGCCGGTGAGCACGTCGTGGGTGGCCTGGTAGCGCAGCTTTTCCTGGGCGACGAGCAGGTCGTGCTGCAGGGAGAGAACATCGGCGAGGGACTTGCTCTTTTCGCGATGGGCGGCCTCGGCCTGCAGGCGCAGGGTGTGCGCTTCGTGCAGCTGAGTGCGGATCACACGGGTCTGGGCGCGGACGCGGCGGCGGAGGCCGACGTTCCACGCAATGAACACCAGCACCACCGCAGAGAGAATGCTGGCGAAAATCAGCGTATGACGCGGAGTCCACCACGACGGGCTTTGCAGGATCAGGACTTCAGCCGGGGACTGGAGGAGGATTTTCAAAGCCTTTGGCGTTTTGCTGGGTGTGACTTCGATGAGGCAGATCCCGGTAATGCGCAGGCGGCTTCCGGGCTGGAGATTGTCAAAGCCTTCGGGAGTATCGGCGGGAAGGGCAGCGGAGAAAGTGGTGCCGCCATCGGTGAGGAGCAGCGTTTTTTCTGTTGCAGTGCGGGATTTGTAGAGCAATTGTCCGTCAACACGCACCGGCTCGGCATCGTGATCGCCGGTGAGTGCCTGGGCGGCGGTGAGCGTCACCGGTGCAGGGGGTCGAGAGATGCCGCTGTGGCGGACGATGGCCGCATCGAGAACCGAGGTGTAGTCGCCGAGGGAAGGGAAGCCGACCACATCGAGCAGGTCGCCCACGGAAACGGGGGCGGGGGCTTCGGTATGGATGAACATGCCGTGGTTCGCATCCATGAGCGAGAACTGCAGCGGGCCCCAGGTGGAAGTGACTACGCCGCGCACGTGAACACGATGGCCGCGTTCATGCTGGCTGGCCCGCATCACGTCGGAAGTCTCGCTGATGGGCAGCGAAAAGGGGTCGGCGGGCGCCGGTTCGAGCACCTGGATATAGGAGATATCGGGCATGTACAGGTGAACGCCGATGATTTGTTTGCGCTGGTTGAATCGGGTACCGCAGGCGGCGCGCAACCGGACCCTTGTGTCGATGAGGTTGCTGTGGTCTCCACCTTGCGGGTCGAGAGTGATCACATCCATGAGATCCTGGCCCGAGGCCAGGGTGACGATGAGATTAGCGCTGGTGGAGGCGGCGTGGCCGGCGTAGTACGTCACCTCCTGCGGTCTTCGCACGGAGCGAACGATGCCTTCGATGGCCACCCACTGCGAATCGTAGAAATCGGTGGAGAGGCGGTCGAAGCCGATGAGCGGCGCGTCGGGCAGTCGCTGGTTGCCCAGAATGCGAAAGCGCGGGTGCAGAAGGACCGGCTCCACGTCACCGGGGCCGCTGACCGCATCCATTTCGACCACGTCGCCGGCATGCAGGTCCGGCAGCTGATCGCCGCGCGCATCCACGAAGATGCCATCTGTGCCGTCCATCACGAACATGGAATGGAGGGTGGGATCGTAAAAGGTGATCTGGGCGCGATCGAGGTGAACGGGATATCCCTTGATCGCCTCCTGGTTCGGGAGGGTGTGGGCCTGATGCGCGGTGCGCAGCACGGGCAGGGAATTGGTAACGGCGCGGGCAGGGAGAGCGAGGAAAACGGGCAGGAGCAGCGCCGGCAGCCATGCTGCGAAGGCTGCCATGACGAACCGTGCGGTGACGCACTGCGGCGACGTGGCCGCGAGCGGGTCACACTGGCGCTCGGGATCAGTCATGGACCCGACTGCATCCATCTGGCTTTCCTCGTTGCGCGTTCCTGGCGCGCACCTCTCTTAAGGGGGTTATCGGCACGCGTGCGAGTAAGTATAAGTCAAGGCTGCGGCGTGAGGATGCCACGAAGGAGGCATGAGTTACCGGGAGTACCGAGGCAACCCGGCGCACCGCAGATTTGTTCGGGATATGAACCGATATTTCCGGAGTTATCCTGCCGGGGGATAACCCATGCCCGCCAGAACGCCGCGCATGTACGCGAAGCTTTTGGTTACTCCAGGCATCGGGTCGTCGGCGTGGACTTCGTATTCGAGGTCAACAAAGCCCTTATAGTTGATAGCAATAAGCGCCTCAAAAATATGGTGGACGGGCATTTTGCCGTCTCCCACGGCCACCTGACTGTCTTTGTCGTGAAAATCGGTCAGGTCCTTGATGTGCATATCGAAGAGGCGCGGCCCGACGGCGTGGATGGCTTCGACAATGTTGGCGCCGGCGCGCACCGCGTGTCCCACATCGATACAGCAGCCGATCCGTGGATCCATGCCGTCGACGGCTTTGAGCACGTCGAAGGGCGAGTGCCACCGCTTGTCCTCCGGGCCGTGATTGTGGATGGCCACGCGGATGTCATATTCCTTCACAAACTTCTCAACGCGGGGCAGATCCTCGGGGGTCGGGTCGCCGGCCACCATGACTCCGATTCCGGCGCGCTTCAGATACTCAAACTTGCTCCGCATATCGTCGTCGGAATCGGTGGCCAGAGAGATGGTTCCGGCCGCATGCAGGCGGATGCCGGCGGCCTTGTAATCGGCCAGGGCCTGGGCTTCGGCCGTGGGGTCCATCGGCAGATGATCCTTCGCGTCCTTGGCGTTCAGGTCCTGGAGGTTGAGGTCCTTCATGAAGCCGATGAGCTGCGCGCGTGTGAAATTGCGAAAGGTGTAGCTGGCGAGGCCGAGCTTGACGGGTGCGGCGGATTCGTCCGCGTGGGGCTGGCCGACTGCGGAAGCAGGAACGAGCACTTCGGCTGCGGTCATGGCGCCGGAGACGACAAACGCGCGACGAGAAAGCTCAGCATCCATAGAGTTCACCGATGCGCCGATTGGCGCGTGTTTAGTTGCGAAAGGCATCCAGCGGCCACAGGGGCTAAAGCCCGAATCCTTTTGCAGATGTTACGGCACGACCGAGGTCGTGCCCTGACACAAAACCGATTTTTCCGCGAGATGTGAAAGCCGTGTCCTTCATATACAGTTTGCCGCAAGCTGAAGCCGAGTCCGCTACAGGTGTGGCTCCCATCCTTTTTCATATTCGCGGCCCCAGCCCTGCATGGCCTCGGCATCGCCGACGATTTTGCCGTTGCTGGTGTCGAGTTTGAGTTCGCGCTGCACTTCCCAGGCGATGTTGGAGAGCTGCAGCATGGTCACCGCGACGTTGCCGACTTCGACAGGAGACCGCAGCTTTTCGCCCTTCGTGACCCCGGCGATAAAGTTAGCGAAGTGGTCGTTGGTCATGGAGTCGCGGCCGACCAGATCGGCAGACGAAGTCGCCTCCTTCTTCATGCGAAACTCATCGGTCTTGTGGCCGCCGAGGTCGTAGACCTCGAAGCCGTCGCGATCGACCAGCACGGAGCCGTTGGTGCCCATGATGGTCGATCCGCGGTCGCGGTTATAAATCTTCATGCCATTGCAGCAGCGGCAATCCCAGGCGATCAGCGCGCCGTCGTACTCGTAGTTCGTCACCAGCGTGTCGTAGAACTGCCAGTCGTCTTTGTAGTGATAGCGGCCGCCGGTTGCGGTAATGCGACTCGGATAGTCGACGCCCAGCGCCCAGCGGCATACGTCGATCTCATGCGTGCCGTTGTTGAGAGTCTCGCCGGTGCCCCAGATGCGAAACCAGTGCCAGTTGTAAGGCTGGACGTTGTCCTTGTACGGCCGGCGCGGCGCGGGGCCTTGCCACAGGTCCCAGTCGAGCGTCGGCGGCACGGGCGCATCTTTGCCAACCCCGATCGATTTGCGGGTGTTCACATACCAGGCCATCGCGTAATACGCGCGGCCGATCACGCCATCATGAATCTTCTGTACGATTTCGATGGTGTGCGGCGAGGAGCGCTGCTGGGTGCCCATCTGCACCACCTTGCCATACTTCTTCTGCGCCTCGATGAGCAGCGCGCCTTCGGCAGGATTGTGACTGCAGGGCTTCTCGACGTAGACGTGCTTGCCTGCTTCGACGCCCGCAATGGCCATGGGCGCATGCCAGTGGTCCGGTGTGGCGATAGAGATGGCGTCAATGTCTTTGCGCTCGAGAATCTTGCGGAAGTCGCGCTCCGTCTGCGGCGCGTAGCCGAGTTCCTTCTGCGCCTCGACGGCAAACTTCGCCAGGATGTTGCTTTCGACGTCGCAAATATACGCCACGTGCGCCGTTTCTCGATTGGCGGCGAGCGCGGAGAGATGTGCGTAGCCGCGGCCGTTGAGTCCGATGATGGCAAAGTTGAGCCGGTCGTTGGCGCCCATGATCTGCGCATAGCTCTTTGCTGTGGTGGAGACGGCGAGGCCCGCCGCTCCGACGGCCATGGTGTCCAGAAAATCGCGACGTGTGATCATGCTGTCTCCGTTGAGAAGTGAACTCGTGTGCCGGTCAGCAGGCCGCCCCGGATTGCACCAGCGCTTTTTTCAGATCGGCCATGCTGATGCGCGTGGAAGCTTCCGGTGTTCCGGCGCCGCGCCAGTGGGTTTCAAGACTGACGGCGTAGTGATAGCCGTCCTGGCGCAGGGCGCGCAGCTGGCCGACCCAGTCGACGACGCCGGTGCCGACGGGTTGCCACTCGTATTTGCCGCCAGGCTGGCGCGTCACGTTTTTCGCGTGGCAATGCCCGATGCGGTCCTTCGGCAGCAGGTCGTAGCCGCGAGGGAAGGGCATCGCGTCGGGGAAGGTTCCGGCGTTGCCAGGGTCCCAGTTGAGCATGAAGTTCTTGTTGGGAATGGCCTTCAGCAGCGCGGCCGCCTCTTCGCCGGTTGCTGTGTTGCACGACATTTCGTTTTCGAGGAGGAGGATCACGTTGCTCTTCGCGCAAACTTCCGCCGCTTGCCTGAGTTTGGCGTTGATCGCCTGGCGATACGGCGCCTGATCGTCGAGGCGCCAGAAGTCGAAGCAGCGGACGCGATCCGTCGAGAAGACCCGGGTCAGCTCGATGCAGTGCTGAAGCAGCTCATCCTGCTGGCTGGCGTCGGTGTTGGCGTGGAACTGATCGCGCTGCTGGCCATCTTTGCGCGGTGCGCCCGGCCAGTCGACCTTGAACAACGGGCTGGCAATATCGGTGACGCGCAGGTCGTGCTTTTTCAGGATGCGATTGGCTTCGTCGAGCTGGCTCGAGTCGAGGTCGGTGATGTTCTTGTTCCACATGCCGCGCAGTTCGATCCAGTGCAGGCCGAAATCGTTAGCGGCGACGGAGCAGGCGTGATCGAAATCCTGGGAGATTTCATCGTTGATCACGGAAAGGCGGAACGGGCAGCTTGCCGGAACAGGCGCATCGAGAGTCATTGCGGAAGAGGCTCGGGGAAGAACAGACAGGGCACCCGCTCGAGCGAGGCCGCCCAGAAATGCACGACGAGAGGACAGCATCCGTTTCTCCTGGGGCGGAAGCAAACAGACGCCAGTATAGTCCGCTGCGGGGCCGAGGAGGCCCAGCGAGCGGGACTTGCAGAATCTTTCCGGGGCTCAGTCGATAGGCCGTGCCGCCAGGCGCCGGAGCACCCGTTCGACGGTATCCGACATGCTGATGGGAATTTCGAAGATGCGCTCCTCGTCCTCGTTGCTGGAGAAGACTTCCATGCTGCTTTCGCGGAACTGGAAGGAGACCAGCGGCTGTTCGGGCCGCAGGCGCGGACGGCGCGAGCGGGAAACGATCAGCGACCAGATGGACTGGCCAGCGCGCAATTTGCGGTCGTAGCCGGCGCGGCGCAGCTCGGCAATGAAGGGTAGGACCAGGGTCCTGGGGGGAAAGCGCGAACCCTCATAGACTTCCTCCATCTGATTCCAGCTTTCGATGAACTCCCCTTCGACCGGATTGCCCTTCTCGTAGTAATCGGCGAGCGGACCGATCTGAAGCCAGGGGAACTCCCTGCGGAGTTGGGACGGCGGCGCGTTGTCGGCAAGCCATGCCGCGAGCACGGCACTGAGTGCGGCGGGATCGGCCGCATCGAAACGAAACAGCTCGCTGTCGTCCCAGAGAAAATTGGCCTCCGGGGATTCACGCCGGGAAGCAAAGTGGATGTGAGCCGACCGCGCGTCGTTGCGGAACCAAAGATGCGAAACGCCGGACGGGGTCACGGTGAGCTCGTTGTGGGCGGCGGTTCCAAGCTTCGGAAAGCTCTTCAGCGCCGTCTCCCGAGTCGACAGGAGCTTCCGCTTTTCCCAGTCGACGAAGCAGAACTTCTGATACATGGCGGCGAGGGGTGCGGTGTCGAGCCAGTGCCAGATGGCCTCGACGGTTTCCCGGCAGGACGAGGTTCGTCCGGTGGCGACTTTTCTTCCGGCTTCCTCAAAAAAGGTGAGGAATTCGGGACCTCCGACTTCGAAACAGCCGACCCAGCAGGATCGGCCGCCGCGCTGCGCGGAGCACCTCCACTGGACGCCACCTCCGGTGATGGCAATCTGGGCCTGGTCGGCTACGGCGGCAAAGCGTGCAGTCAGTCCCTCGAATAAGTCTTGCGCGTACTTCGGTTCGTTCCGTTCCATGGTCTCTTTTCCACAGGAGGTTCAGTGTATCGAAAGTCACCTGCAGGGATGCACGGAAGTGTGTACTGAGGAGGTACCTTTTTTGAATTGGTTTTGGGGCTGCCGGGATCGGGCTGGGGCTGGAAGCGCGCGCGGGACAGAGGAAATTAAAACACAAAGCGCCTGCTGTTTAGCAGGCGCCTCGCAACCCACATCCTGTTGCGAACTCGTTGCGGGTCGAACGGTCTACTGGGTGTTAGCCACAGAGTGAACGGTTTGCGTAGTGGATACGACCTCGCCGTTCGGAGTCTTAGCCGTTGCAGTAATGACGGCGTCGCCGGGGGCAACGGCCGCGATCACTCCCCGGGCGTCGACGGTAGCGACTTTGGAATCACTGGACGACCAGGTGACCTGGCCGGAGAGATCCGCGGTGCGACCGGTGTCCGGGTAGGTGGCAATCGCCAGAGGCTGCAGCGTGTTGCCAACCGGGACGGTGGGATCGCCGGCGACGATATGGAGCGAGAAGGGCCTCGCAATCGCGGGCGTGACGCCGCACGAGTTGGAGACCTGAAGGCTGGAGTAGGCGGTAAGATTGCCGAATTCCCCGTTGGTCGTGGCCACGACGCCGGTGGTACCGGTAGAGCCATTGTTCAAAGCAGTTGCCAAACCGGAAGGAGAGATAGTTGCGAGGGTGGCAAGGTTGACGGACCAGGTGACCTGATCGGTAACGTCTTCGATCCTCGCGGTGTGCCCGCCCTCCGTATAGGTGCCATAGGCGTTGTACTGGGCGGTCGCGGTGGGGAAAATGCAGGTGAGTCCGGTGCCGGGTTGGACGTAAAGCCCGGTCAGCGAGTAGGAAAGGCCGCAGCCTGTTCCGCCGAAAAGCGCAGTCAACACGACGAGCCCCACACCGAGCGCCACACGCGGAGAGACCAAAGCAGAAGGACCAAACCTCAGGGTTTTCATATCTGGATGCACCATGACCACCGTGGCAGGGAGAGGGTAAGGAGCCGTTGTGCGGCGGAGTCCTCTACCTGGCTGGAATCTATTAGGGACTATAGGGAGCGGCAGGTGACCGTGGTATCCCACTTTTTGGGAGGGAGTGCCCCTGATTTGGTTACCGGAGTTGTATTGCGAGGCGGACCAGGCAGGGAAGCACAGGCTCAGCGGCGATGGGGGGCGGCGGAGTTGCAGACGCGAAAAGCGAAGGGGCGAGCTCCCTTGCGGAATCTCGCCCCCTCTGACCGAATTTCCCGAAGACCTGGCTTCGGCTACCAGATCGCAACGCCGGATTCCAGGAGTCTGTTCAGGACTCGCGAGTCGTGACCCGCGGCAACCGAACGACCCTGTGATCCCAGGGGTTGCAAGAGCTTGCTCGCCGCATCGAAAGACTTCCGGTTTCCCGAAAGCTCCATGAGTCTCGTTGCCGATTCTCGTGAGGCAGCAGGCCTGCTCTCTTCAGGGAAGATTACTCTTCCGTTGCCGATGATTATGGCACGCGACGGGGGCGCGAACCGGGGATTATTTGTGTGCAAATTCAGGACCTGGTGTGGAAATGGCGCAGGCCGGCTCTATGGCAAAGCGGGAACCCGATGAAATCGAGAAGACGCTCGGAGGATGCGGATGCAGTGCGCATCGGGCGAGCGAGGTCATGTTCCCGGTTCGGTTTTCAGCCAGTCGCCGGAGTGTTTTTCAATCGCGATTCTGACCAGCTGGCTGCGCGTGCGGACGCCTGCCTTCTGAAAGAGTTCCTGAATCGCGGCTTTGACTGAGGTTTCCGAGGTGTTCAGCTTCCAGGCAATTTCCTTGTTAGCGAGGCCGTCGAGAATGCCGCGCAGAACTTCGCTTTGGCGCACCGTTAATGGTTGCGCGCGCCCCAGCATTTCGCTGCGATTGCGTTTGCCGGCCAGCAGAGACCGAACGGAGCTGTCATCGAGCCACACTTCGCCACCGGTGACCTTGCGAATGGCCGAGACCAGACGGTCGGGGCTGTTGTGCTTGAGAAAGACTCCGGAAGCGCCAGCCTCCATCACGCGGAGAGTGTTTTCGTCGGAAAGCCCGGCAGTGACCATCAGAATCCGCAGAGAGCTCCAGCGCCGCCTGATTTCAGACAGCAGAGGGAGGGCAGTTTCGTCGCCGAGGTCGTAATCCAGCAGGACGATGTCGGCCTGGTTGCGGGCAAGCGCGTCGAGCGCTTCAGGGGCGGTTGCCGAGCGCGCCACAATGCTGAACCCCGGAGTGCTTTCCAGCAGGCGGCCCAGGCTTTCGCGAAACAGGCCGTGGTCATCCACCATCACGATGCGAGTTTCCGTCATTGAGAGTCCTGCGAGGGCGAATCCGCGCGGGTAAGGCTCACGGTGAAGCAGGCGCCGCTGTCGAGGGGCTGATAGTGAATCTCCGCTCCGAAGGAGCGGAGAAAGGCGCGGGACAGATAGAGGCCCAGCCCGGAGGAGTCGGCTCCCTCCTGGAAGGGGCGAAACAGATGCTCCGGTTGAGCCACGCCGCCGCCGGTGTCGGTGAACTCCACGAGAACCCTGGCACCCTCGGCCCGGGCGGCGACGGAGAGGGCGCGATTCTCCTGTTTGGAGAGGGCGCGGATGCTGTTGGTGATGAGGTTGAGGAAGACCTGCATCAGGCTCGAGCGGTCCGCCCACACTAAAGGCAAATCGGGATCCGTGGTCCATTGTGCAGCGATATTCTCTTCGTCCAGCGATGGCGCCATCACAATGCGCAGCTCTTCGAGCAGGGCCACCAGGTCAACCTCACCGCCCGCGCTCACGGACTGCCGGAGATTCATGTTGGCGATTCGTTCCAGGCCGGCGATCAGGTTGCCGAGGGCTTCGAAGTCACGGTTGCCGGCCAGCTGTCCTTCGCGCGCCAGGTTGTGATGGACGGCGGCAATGGCGCCGCAAAAGTTGCGAATCTCGTGGGAGATGGCGCCGATCGCGATGCGGGACCCGGTGAGCCACTGATGCAGGCCGGAAACTTCGTGCGTCCTGAGGTCCTCCGAGGTGTCCAGCACCATCGCGGCGAGACGCAATCCCGCCGTGGTGCGATAGGTGGAGAAGCTAATGTCGGCCAGGAACCCCTCGCCGTCTTCCCGCTGGCCGCGCGCCTGCATGACGGTGCGAAAGAACTGCTCCGAGACAGCCGGGCCCGAGACATTCCGCAGCGAGGGCAAATAACGATGGATGGGTTTCCCCGCGAGTTCCTCCGGCGACGCGCCCAACATGCGATACGCAGCTTCGTTGGCCATCAGCACGGTGCCGTCGCCATCCGCGGTGACGATGGCGGCGGGGCTGGTCTCAATCAGGACGCGCAGCTGTTCTTCGGCGTCGCGGCGAGCCTCGCTCTGCCGTGCGATTTCATCGAGGTGCTGTTCCACCACCCTTCGATTGCGGTTGACTTCACGGACAAAGATGCCGGCGCCAAAAAAAGCGATGAGGTAGATCAGGTCCCGCGAGATGCCGCTTTGCAGTCTCCAGGGCACGTCGTCAAAGAATTCCCCCAGAAATGTGCAGAGGACCGCGGTGGCCCCGATCTGCCACGGCTCCAGAACGCTGCCCACCAGCAGCATGGGGATCAGATACAGATAGCGGATCGGAATCGGACCCACGATGCGCCAGTCGAGCAGCGCGATGAGCGCGATCAGAAGAGCGGCGCGCAGCAGGATCGTTTTTCTGGAGCCTCGGAAGAGTGTGGCGTAGATCTGCACCGGTGAATGTCGCGTCTCAGGCGCGAATCATGCATTTCCATTGTAGAGATGGGGGAATTTCGGAGCGCTCCCTCACGAGGCATGCTCGTCACGGCCACAGACGAGCCGCGCCGCGGACGCCGCTGGAATCGCCATGCTTCGCGGGCATCATCGGAGTGGCGGCGGACTTGCCAAAGGCCCAGTGGGCGATCTTCGGCGGCACGTTGCGATACAGGCGCTCGATGCGGGAGAGGCCGCCGCCG